>CAYRQO010000007.1:0-14283 GCA_964426515.1 uncultured Candidatus Saccharibacteria bacterium
CAACTTGAACTTCCGCCCTTTACTTTAATTGCGGCAACAACAAGAATTGCCCTTCTCTCTTCGCCACTACGTTCTCGATTCTCAGGTGGAGTCTTTCGTTTAGAATTTTATAGTCATGATGAAATAAAAAAAATTCTTTCTCGCTCAGCTAAAATTCTTGGGGTGGAATTGGATAACGAGGCATTGGATGAAATATCAAAAAGAGCTCGCTTCACTCCTCGCACCGCCAACTATTTCTTGAAGCGCTGTCGTGATTATGCTCAAGTCCACAAAACTCCACTATCGAAAGATTCAGTACGCAAAGCTTTAGCTTTACTTGAAATTGATGAGCTTGGTTTATCATCATCCGATAGAAGAATATTAGATATTATCATTTCAAAATTCGGTGGTGGCCCGGTTGGTTTAAAAACAATAGCCGCTGCTACAAGCGAAGAAGAAGCGACGATTGAAGAAGTCGTGGAACCATATTTAATTCAACTTGGTTTACTTGATCGCACTACGAGGGGAAGAGTAGTGACAAAAAAGGGTTATGAGCATTTGGGTTTTGATTATGTAGAAAAATAAATATGAGAATTTTAGCCATTGATCCAGGATTTGAAAGAGTTGGAATAGCGATTATTGAAAAGACAAATATGAATAAAGATATTCTCGTCTATTCTAATTGTTTTAAGACAAAAGCTAACCTTATTTTTCCAGAAAGATTAAAAAATATTGGTCAGGAATTGGAAAAGATTATAAAAAAATATAAGCCACAAGCTCTGGCGATTGAAAAGCTATATTTCACCACCAATCAAAAAACCGTTATGGGAGTTTCTGAAGCTCGGGGGGTAATGCTTTATATTGCGGCAAAAAACAATCTAACTGTCTATGAATATACTCCTCCGCAAATAAAAGTGGCTGTCACCGGCTATGGAAAAGCTAGTAAAGAAAACGTTATGTCGATGGTTCCAAAACTAATTGATATAAAAATGAAAATAAATTCTGATGATGAATTGGACGCTATCGCCATTGGATTAACGTGTTTAGCTTGTGAGAAGTTTTCCACAGGCCAAAAACTCTTGCAAAGAAAATAATATTTTGATACAAATAATGCATTACAATTTAACTTGTTTATTATGAGTTACATAGATGACGAAGAATTAAAAATTGATATTGATGAAGAGGAGGAGGAAGATCTTCTGGAAGACGTTGGGGCTGAAGAAGACCTAAATGGTCTTTTAGATGATGATTTATTAGATGACGACTTGCTAGATGATGATTTAAAAATAGTTGATGATACTATAGACGAATAAAAAATTCCTCCGGGTCAACTCGGAGGAATTTTTTATTTGATATTTATCTAATTTTTATCTTGCAAAATCTTTTTTTACCGATTCTATAGACCCCAGGCTCAGCAATCTCATTGTGTTTAGATATTTTTTTATTATTATCTAAATTAGTTATGGCTCCACTATCAACAAGTCTGCGAAAATCAGTTTTTGAAGAAATTATTTTATTTTCAACAAGCACATCAATTAAAAGTAATCCTTTTTTTACTAAAATTTCTTCTACGTCATCTGGTATTTCTTTTTTAGAAAAAATATTCTCCCAATTCTCTTGAGATTTAACAGCTTCTTTTTCTCCTTTTATTAATTTAACAATCTCATATGCCATTATTTTTTTAAACTGCATTGGGTTATCACCTCTCTTCATCTTTTTTTCAATATCTTTTATTTCTTTTATTGATACTTCAGTTAGTAATTCAAGCCCAGACAAAATAGCATTATCAGAGTACGACATTGCTTTTCCAAACATTTGCTCGGCGCTATCACCCAGATTAATTCCATTACCTTTTGTCTTGCTCATGGTTATACCATCTGGAGCATTCATCATTTTATTGGCCCTAATAAATTTTTCTTTATTAAGATAAATCTTCGATAAATCTCTCCCTATTAGCATATTAAAAGTTTGGTCAGCTCCACCTATCTCTATGTCAATACCCATAACAACACCATCATAACCTTGCATTAAAGGATATATGATTTCATGAAGCTTTAGGGGTATATCTTCTTTTAACCTTTTTTTAAATAAATCTCTTTGCAGTATTTGTTGTACTGTAAAGTTAGACATGAGTTTTAAAAGGTCTTCTAATTTTAGAGATGAAAGCCATTCGTGGTTTCTTTTAAACTGAACAGGATTTTCTCCCTCAAAATCAATAAGTTGAGCTGCTTGATTTTTCCAGTTGGCCATATTTTTTTCAATCTCTTCGTTGGTTAAAATTTTTCTAGTCAAGCCCTTGTCTGGATCTCCAATTTTAGAAGTAAAATCACCAACAAGAAAAATTATTTCGTGTCCAAGTTTTTGTAAAATTCTTAAAGCGCGGATACCTATTGCGTGTCCAACGTGAAGATATGGTCCTGTTGGATCAAATCCTTGGTAAATTTTTAGTCTTTTTCCGGACATTAATTTTTCTTTTAGTGCTTTCTTTGATGGAAAAATTACCTCTACTCCTCGCTCTAAAAATTCATCTATTAATTTCTCATCAGTTATTACTTTACTCATATAACGATATATTACCACATTCTTCTAGCTTTGTCCTTAAATAATTTTAATATTGTGATATGATAACAATATGGTAAAAATGAAAAATATAATAAAGCGTTTTAAAAAAATATCAATTAAAAACCTTATTTTAATAATTATTGGCCTCGGCCTTTTATTTACTGGTCTAATTGTCATTTGGATTAGTACTTTGCAATTACCAGATTTCAAGTCTTTCACTGATCGTAAAATTCAAAGTTCAACCAAAATATATGATCGAACTGGTGAAATTTTACTTTATGACGTTCATGCCGACATTAAAAGAACAATTATTCCCTATGAAGAAATGGGAACTAATATTTTGAATGCAACCGTAGCTATTGAAGATTCTGAATTTTATCAACATCACGGCATTAGAATTAAATCAATCATTCGAGCAACCTTCTGGGCCAAACTAACTGGTAAAAAACTACAAGGGGGTTCTACTATTACTCAACAATTAATTAAAAATACTCTTCTGACCCCTGAAGTTTCTATTTCACGAAAAATGAAAGAGTGGATATTGGCGGTTAAGCTTGAAAAAATTATGAGTAAAGATGATATTTTAGCTCTTTATTTAAACGAAGCTCCCTATGGTGGAAATATTTATGGGGTAGAAGAAGCTACTAAAGCTTTCTTTGGTAAAGAACCAAAAGAAGTAAGTCTAGCTGAATCGGCATATCTTGCTTCAATTCCAAACGGCCCAACATATTATTCTCCTTACAGAAAAAATAAAGACAAGTTGGATGAAAGAAAAAATATTGTCTTGAAAAGAATGCTTGATCTAGGGTTTATCACTGAAGAGGAACATCAAAAAGCAAAAAGTGAAGTAGTGACTTTTTTACCTGAACAACCAATGCATATTGCCGCTCCTCATTTTGTTTTTTTTATAAAAGAATATTTAGAAAACCGTTATGGAGCTGATGCCCTAGAAGGTGGTGGTTTAAAAATAACTACAACCCTGGACTATGAATTGCAAAAAAAGGCTGAGGAAATAACTTTAAAAAATGCGCTTGAAAATGAAAAAAACTGGAATGGTAAAAATGCTTCAGTAGTTGTTCTTGACCCAAAAACCGGCCAGATACTTTCGATGGTTGGATCACGGGATTATTTTGATAAAACTATTGATGGAAATTTTAATGTCGCCACCGCCGGCCGACAACCAGGATCTTCTTTCAAGCCAATTGTATACGCGCTTGCTTTTGAAAAAGGTTATACTGAAAAAACCACCCTCTTTGATGTTAAAACTGAATTCAACGCTTCTTGTAATCCAAATGGTCTTTCAACTGATACAAAATGTTATAGCCCAGACAATTATGATAATGCTTTCCGGGGTCCACTTTCTCTTCGTGCAGGATTGGCGCAATCCATCAACATTATTGCGGTCAAGCTTTTATATTTAGTTGGTATTTCTGATTCAATTAAAATGGCCAGGAATTTAGGAATCACAACTCTCTTAAATGATCCTGATCGTTATGGTCTAACTCTCGTTATTGGAGGCGGAGAAACAACATTACTCGATATGACTTCTGTTTATGGTGTTTTTGCAAATAATGGAGTAAGAAATCCATATACTGGAATATTGTCGGTTGAAGATGGAACAGGAAACATTCTTGAAAAATATGAAGAGTCTCCCCAACAAATTCTTAAACCAAATACCACCAATCTTCTTTCTAGTATTTTATCTGACAATGAAGCCCGCACTCCAACTTTTGGAGCCAACTCAGTCCTTAAAATACCAGGCAAGGATGTGGCAGTAAAAACTGGTACGACAAACAACAATAAAGATGCTTGGACGATTGGATATACGCCCTCTCTGGCAGTTGGAGTTTGGGTTGGTAACAATGATAACATACCGATGAAAAAAGGCGGGGCGGCGCTTGCTGGGCCTATTTGGAACGAGGTTATGACCGAAGCTCTTAAATCAACATCGGTTGAATATTTTAACAAACCAGAACCAGTCGATGAAACACTTCCGCCACTTCTTCGTGGCCTTTGGCAAGGAGGAGAGACTTTTAGTATTGATACTGTCTCAGGGGGGTTAGCGACAGAATTTACCCCGGCCGAATTAAAAAAAGAAATATCAATTACCAATGTTCATACAATTTTATATTGGCTTGATAAAAACAATCCTCTAAATATAAAAACAACAAACTCAAACAGTGATTCCCAGTTTGAAAATTGGGAATATGGAGTAAGAGGCTGGTGGGAAGCCAATAAATATAAATACCCAATAGTAACTCTGGCCAATAAGCCGACTTATTATGATAATGTTCACACCGAATCATCAAAACCGGTTTTTAGCATCATTGGTGTTAAAAACACTCCTTATCAAAAAAATGAAACAATGTCCGTATTAATTAATCCAACTAGTCAAAATGTTATTAAAAAAATAGATGTTTTCATTAACAGTAAATATATAACTTCTTTAAAAACTTATCCTTTTTCTACTTCTATTAGTTTAAAAAATGTTGAGGACTTAAACGGAGAAAATACTCTGCGGATTATCGGAACTGATGTTTGGGGAAATATTGGAGAACAAACAATCTCTTTTAGTATTATTTAATATCTAAAAAAATATTACCAGGTGAAACAATTTTTAATTTATTTAAAATATTATTTTTGTGCACCATAATCTCACTACGAAGCACTGGTGATCCAGAAATATAAATAATTCCGTTTTTTATTTTCACTGAATCTTTTTCAATTCTACGGTGAACTTCGCCTGAAATTGTCTCAATGATAATTTCTTTTATTGCTTCTTTTTGATAAATTAATTTTTTAAATTTATCTAAAAAATTTGTAATGTGATTATAGTCCAACATATTACCTATTCATTGGCATAACCAAATACATAAAGGAAGGATCCCCAATTCCTTTTATGATCATTGGCCGGTTGTTGCCATTTAGTTCAATACTTAAACTATCTCCAGAGAGAGACTGAAAACAATCTAAAATATATTTATAATTAAAATTAGCCGAAACCGCATCTCCCGATAATGCTCCAGAAATAAGGGTGGTGTTCTCTCCGATATCGGTATTCTTTGATTCTATTTCAAATATCTTTTCATTTGGTTTAACCGTTAAAACAACTTGATTAAATTTATCAGAAAAAATATTTGAGATTTTTAGAGATGAAATAAAGTCTTGCTTTAAAACAACAGATTTAGTTGTGGGATTTTTAGGAATAATCTGTTTGTAATCAGGAAAACTTCCATCAACAACCCTAGAAGTTAGATAAATATTGGAAGCGGTAAAAGAAATTTGATTTTTTTGAAGAGTTATTTTAATATCATCATCAAAACCATCAAAAACTTTAATTATTTCAACAACGTTTTTAAATGGAATTAAAATTCCCCCAAAAGATAATTTTTGTTTTACTTTTATTTTTTTCTCGGCGAGTCGGAAAGAATCTGTTGAAACAAAAACTAACATATCGTCTTCTGGATAAATATATACACTTCCAATCTCTGGTTTTATTTCTGAAATTGAAGCACTATAATAAACTGATTTAATTCCCTCAATAAATTTTTTACTTGAAATAAGAAGAGATTCTCCTTCAACAATTGGAATAGTTGGAAAATCTTCATGAGAAATACTTTTTAATAAAATAGTGCTGGTGTTTGTTTTAACCAACAAATTACCATTAATTAATTCAAACTTAACAAGTAGGTCTCCTTGTAAAACAGAAAATAAAGAAGATAAAATGTCACCACGAACAGCCACAACCCCTTCTTTTTCAATCTTGGCTGGTATTTCTATTTCAATACCAATATTTAAGTTGGTGGCTCTTAGTTTCAATGATTTTCCTGTTGCCACCCACAAAACTGAACCCAAAACAGGAAGAGTTAAATTTTTACCAGTTATTCTTTCTACTGATTGAAGAGCTTTTTTTATTTTATCGATTGAACATTCTATTTTCATATATGTTATTAATTATCTTATAAATACTTATTATTACTATTAGACCTGTGAATATGTGGATTACTTTAAAACATAATTAAATCAACCCCCTTTTTGTTTTTATTTTTTTAAATTTTTATTTATTTTGTTAATTACTTTTAATTTTTTAATAAATGATTATTTTTCCACATTTACTATTTTTATAAACACATCTTTTCCACAGGTTTATTATTTAAACATAATTCTAATTTTTTCTATCTCTTGTAAGAGCGACGGGTCTGTTTTTAAATCACCTTTAATTTTTAAATGGGAGTGAATGACGGTCGTGTGGTCTCTGTCTCCTAATTTTTGTCCGATTAAAGGATAAGAAATATTAAAATCTTCTCGAAGTAAATACATTGCTACCTGACGGGCTTTAACAATTTCTTTTCTTCTGGTTTTTTCGTAAATAACTTCTTCAGCTAAACCGTATTGCTCAGCGACAATTTTAACAATGTCTTTAATCGCCACGGTTTTTTTAGGTCGAATATTGTTTCGAATTAAAGTTTTAATTTCAGTTAAAGTTAGAGACTTGTTTTTTAATTGAGACTGGCAAATAACAGTATTTAGACTACCCTCAAGCTCACGGATGTTCCCTTCTAGTGATTCAGCTAAATAGGAAACGATTTCAGGTTCAATAATACAACTGGTTGATTCAAACTTAGCTTTAATAATTGCTACCCGAGATTCATAATCTGGCTCAACAATTTGAACGGTCATACCTGAAGCAAAGCGTGATTGAAGTCTGTCTTCAAGACCTTGAATAAAGTTTGGGTGTTTGTCGGAAGAAAAAATAATCTGCTTATTGTTTTCATATAAAGTATTAAATAAATGAAATAGTTCTTCTTGGGTTTTATCTTTGCCGGAAATAAATTGAATATCATCCATAATAATGACATCATATTTTCTATATTTTTCTTTGAAAGCGTTTGGATTTTTATTTTGAATTGAATTAATATAATCAATTGTGAATCTCTCCAAGCTAACGTAATAAACTTTTTTTAATGGATGTTTTATTTTAATAGTATTCCCTATTGCTTGAATCATGTGGGTCTTTCCTAGGCCAGTTCCACCGTAGACAAAGAAAGGATTATAATTTTGCCCTGGGTTAGTGATGATAGCTTGAGCCACAGCGTAAGCGAGCTCATTAAATGGTCCGACAATAAACGAATTAAAATTGTATTTTGGATTTAAATTATCGTCTTTGTTTATGTATAAATCGTTTAGTGGTAACTCTTTATTGATATTGACGATAACTTTTGGAACTAAACCATCACTATTTTTACCACTTGAATCACTTTTTTGTTCTTGTTTGTGAATAATATATTCGACGTTTCGAATACTTTCTTCGTTGCCAATTAGGGTTTTTAAAATAAGTTTATGAAATTTATTGTATAGCCAATCTTTAACAAATTCATTAGGAACTCCAACAATAATGATTCCAGCATCTTCTTTTATTATAGAAGTATTTTTAAACCAGGTTGTAAAATTAGCTTTTGAGATGCTTAATTCTATTTCCGACAAGCACTTATTCCAGAGTTCTTTTGTATTCATAGTCGTTATTATACATTGTTTTTTAAAACAGCCACAATAAAATATCTTAATTAACATGTTAATATCGTGTGGATATGTTTATTACTTAACGTTGCATTTTTGTCAATTATAGTATATATTTTCATTATGTCTCAAACATATCAACCCAACAAAAGAAAAAGAGCCAAAACACACGGCTTCCTTGTTCGAACCAAAACACAAAATGGTAGAAAGGTAAACACTGCTCGTCGCCGAAAGGGTCGAGCCAATGTCTCAATCAAGAAATAACATGCTCCCAAAGAAAAAGCGGGTGACAAAAAAAGTCTTTGATGTCCTAATGAAGGAAGGAAAAACTTTTTCCACCGAGCTTTTTTTGTTTCATTTTAAAAAAAGTGAAATACCTCAGTATGCTTTTGTTGCTCCTAAAAAAACCTTTAAAAATGCGGTTAAAAGGAATAAATACCGTAGAATTGGTTATAATATCTTAAGATCCCTAACTTTAAATAGTGGTATGGGGATTTTTATCTATAAAAAACAAGCCTTAAATGCCAAAACTGATCAAATAAAGGAAAATATTGTTTATGTATTGAAAAAAACCGGCTTTATATTATAAAGCCTTATTAAATATGAAGAAAACGATAATTTGGTTAATCAATTTATACCAAAAAACACCATTAAAAGCTCACTCTTCGTGTGTTTTTTTGCCAACCTGCTCTGAATACACCAAACAGGCCGTTATAAAATACGGTATTTTAAGTGGTGTTTTTAAGGGGGTTAGACGAATATTACGTTGTCATCCCTGGCAAAAAAACCACTACGACCCCTTGAAGTAGTAAGTAGTAGGTAGTAAGGGAAAACTCAATAACCCTCAATAAATAATAGTGAATCCTGCTTTCTACCTGCTACTTTCTACTTTTTGCTTTCTTGTGATACAATAGAGCAATGTCAGCTTTATGGAATAGTATTTTCTATCAACCAATATATAATATTTTAATTTTTATTATCGACAACATCACTTTTGGGGATGTTGGTTTTGCTATTATTATTGTTACGATTATTGTTAAACTCATTCTCTCCCCGCTCACACGAAAGTCTATTAAAAGTCAGATTTTAATGAAAAGAATGGAGCCAGAGCTCAAGCAAATTAAAAAAGATTTTCCAAATAAAGAGGAGCAAGCCAAAAAAACATTTGAAATTTATAAAAAATATGGAACGAATCCATTCTCTGGGTGTTTAGTTGTTCTTTTGCAATTACCAGTTATTTTTGCTTTATATTATGTTTTCTATAAACCATTTGCGGTTGATATGAATTTAATATATTCATTTATTAACGCTCCAGCCACTCTACACACTAATTTCTTAGGTTTAATAGAAATGGGAAGCCAAAGTATTTTCCTTGGTTTAATGGCTGGATTTACACAATTCATTCAAGGCTACTTATCAACCCCAATGAAAGCTAAAAATAAAATTGAGATTGTGAAAGAAAAAAACATAACAGATGAACCAAAAACTTTTCAAGAACAGCTTTCAGACAGCATGCAAATGAATGTTCGCTATGTTCTACCAGTCTTTATTGCTTTTATTGCTTGGAAGATATCAGCGGCAGTTGCATTATATTGGATTGTGAGTAATATATTTACTATCGTCCAAGAATGGTATATACGTCGAAAATTGGCCCATAACGTCATTTAAATTATGAATAAAGATAAAATAAAAGAAGCAATAGAGCAAATATTTAAACACACTGCCTGCACAATCTCGAAGTGTGATTTTTCTGAAGAAGGAAATATTCTTTGGTGTAGTATTGAAACACCCGATTCTCATTTTATTATTGGCCGAGACGGAGAAACCTTGAGATCATTAAATCATATTGTTCAAAAAATTGTTGAGAAAGGAATAGTCGAAGAAGAGAAAAGACCAAGTTTGTTTATTGACGTAAACGGTTATCAAAAAAAGCGTTTTGAAAATTTAAAAAATATTGCCCACATGATGGCAGAACGAGCTCGTTATTTTAAAAGTAATATTGAAGTGGAGCCAATGCCCTCTTACGAAAGACGCATCATCCATATGTTTTTAGAAGGTGGTAAAAATATTAAAACTGAATCAGAAGGTTACGGCCCAAATCGCAGAGTGGTGATTAAGTATATAGAAAGTAGTATGTAGAAAGTAGTAAGTATAAAAATTACAAAAAAATCCCAGCTCGCTGGGATTTTTTGCTTTCTACTTGCTACCTACTACTTTCTACTTCAAATCTAAACTCCACAATGTTGAATCTTTTTTGTTTGTGAAAAATAAAGTATTCTCGGCCTTATCTAAGAATAAATATGTTCCGTCAACTGGTGTTTCATTTACAGAATTAGCTAAGGTTATTTTATTTCCAGTTCCAGTATTTATCTTTACAAAGTAATCATCAAAAGATACAAGTCCTTGATACCAAATATCTGGGTACTGATTGCCGGTCACAACGCTGGGAATTGCACAATAAATAGTAATCCGATCCGAGGCCCAAACACATTTTTCAGGTAGCCCGTAAGTGTCTAAATCTTTTGTCGTGTTTGTACTTATATTATAAACACCAAGACGAGGGCCATTTGGGGTTGAAGTATTGTATAAAACCATTGCTCCACTTGGGCTAACCGATGTCGTTAGGCCATCTATACCACCTAATATTTTAGTCGTTGTTTTATTTACTTGGTTTAGTGAAAACATACTTCCAGCAACACTATAAGAAGGTTTGGTTGTTAAATATATTTTTCCACCACTTGCCCAATCTGAAATCCATTCAGTGAAAGGAGAAGAAAAGACAATATCTCTTTTTGATTCACCAAATATTCCAACTGTTCCTGTTACACCAGTGTTATTTTCTGTTAAATAAAAATATTTTGTCTTATCTGGGGAAACACTAATATTTGAGATATTTTGAGGCAAGAATTCTCCCTTTGGAGCCCCAAGTGAAGCCATAAAGCTACTAATAATGTTATCACTTGAAAGATATCGGTAAATAACTGTTTCGCCTCCAGCATTAAATAAAGCTTCATAGATACTTGGGATTGTTGAATTAGAAATTTTATCTTTAACTTTTGTATCTAAAAACATTTTATAAATATGACCATTCATTCTCTCAACATATCGAATAGAGGGAGCAGTTTCAAATTGATTTTTTTGAGCACCATCAACTAGTTTTGTTGTTTTAACAAAAAAAGGAGCAGTCTCGGCATCGATTTGACCATTTTCTGTTAAATTATTAGCTTTTTGAAAATCTTTGATCGCTTGAATAGATTTTTTACCTAAATTTCCATCTGCGGTAAGGGCTGGCTTAAGAGCCAGAGTTTCATTTAGGAATACTTGAATTTCTTTTCTCCCCTCTTTTGTTGTTGGGTCGATGAGAGTTTTAATTTCTGTTGGTTCTGGAGTTTCTGCCGTCTTTACAATTGGTCTGGTATCTTCTAAAAAGGTGGCACCAGCGATAGCAAAGTCAGTAATCTTTGTGAAGCGTGAATATGTTGATTCTGTTTCTCCTGGCTCTTGGTTAACAGTATTTTCATCACCGTTTGGATTATTTGGGTCGACATCTCCACCTGGAGTTGTTCCGCCAGTGCCGAAAGGATTAAAACTTTGATACCAAGGACTTGTTCCTTCGGGAGTTGTTGTTTTATCTTTATTAATCCAGAAATAAACTCCGAGGATAATTATTCCGGTGGTGATGAAAACTATTATAAAAAGAATGATTGTTTTTTTTGACATAAAATTATATTTTGCTTGTTCTAACGATGTATTTTATCCTTTCTTTGTATTTCTCAACGGAAAATTGACCATAAGCTCCCCCTTGTTTTCTTCCTGCTTTACCACCATGTGAATCAGCAAGCATACCACCCCCAATATATATCATTACGTGTCCAAAAGGTTCGCCATTTTCTGCTTTCCACCCAATTAAGTCACCAACCTGTAATGTTGTATTATTTATTGATGTATTTGTTATAGAAGCCGGACTAGTAACTTTTTCTGCTTTTGTTCCACTAAAAATTGACCATGTTCCACCATTAACACTATTTTTATTTATTCCCGCACACTGTAGGGCCGCGTTCACAAAACCAGAACAATCATATTTAATAGTTCCACCTGGTCCAGCTTTCCCTTTCGCTCCCATTTCATAAGTCATTCTACCGCTAAAACTTTTTGCAATATTTGGTAAAGCAGAGAAACCTCCTGTTTTATTGCAAATAATTCCTGCACTAGTTGGTTGTATTGTTCCACTTGATCCTAAACTTACAGGAACATCAGTATCACCTTCTATTTCTGCACTAACTTGATCAATGTGGACTCCACCATTTAGGAAATCTGGGTTAATAGTATTTAGTAGTGCATATGAACCAAGTGCAATTAAAAGCCCAAGAATGGCTGCAAATATTTTACTTTTGGCTTCGGTTTTGCCAAAAACTGATTCATCTCCCATATATTGAATCCCTCCAAGGACAATCATAATAACAGCGAGCGCTCCGCAAAGTCCAATAGCAATCAAAAATATAGTATTAAAATACTCCCCAATATTATCTGGTGCAAACTGAAATGTGCCAATTGGAGCTAAGAGTTCGTATACGCCACTGCTTCCTTGGCCAGATGTTGCTTGAGGATCAATGTTTATTGGGTCATTTGGAGTGTTTGGGTCTGTATTTGCACAAATAATTCCCATTGTACAAGCAAGGGTCTTATCAGGATATTGTGTTTTTAAAAATGTCTCACACGAAGTTTTCGTTCCATACCCACAAGCCAAAATATTTAAATCGGCATCTTTGTATCCATAATTTGGATTAATTTCGGCACTAGTAATATTTGTAAAAATAAAAATAGTGATTAAAATTGCTAAGATGTAAAAAATGTTTTTTTTCATATTATAAATTTAATTTTAATTGATTGTTAACTTTTTGAAATAATTCATTCATGTTTTGTATAACTAAACTTATTGTTGCATATCCCCCACGTGATGTTGGGCGGACGGTGAGTTCATTTTTCTTTGAGGGAGTTTGGATATTATTTCCATTTATTTTCCAGTCATAAGTAAAATTGCTCTCGTTATTTTTAAGAGTTAAAAAATATGATTCAGCTACAAGTGTCATTTCATCCTCGGGCATTTCGACTTCTTTTTCCAAAGCATTGTTGTATAAAATACCTTCAGTCGGAGATTTTTTATAAAAAACTACTTTAGGATTGTAAGTTGGAATTTGGATTGTTTTTTCTGCCGTATATCGTCCGTCAACCGAAGAAGCAGTAACGGTGATTTCATTTTTAGTATCAAACATACTGTTTTTAAATATGTAAGAATTTTTATTATAACCCGAGGCATCAACAACCGCACTATTATTATTTTTCCAATTATAAGTAATACTTCCACTACCAGATTTTATTGTATCGGTATTAGGAATAGCTACGGCTTTAATTAGCGAGCCACTGGAAGGCAATGATTTACCTTTATAAAATGGTGGAGTGTAGCCATTGACCGACTCCCACATGATTTCGATTTCCGAAGGATTAATAGCAATTCTTTTATTGATGGTCGTCATTGAACCAACTGGAGTAATATTGATATCAAAAATATTGGCGGTGTTTGGGCCGGATGCTTTAAACGAATAACTTGTCTTGCCGATACCCGAGAGGACAGTATTGCCGGCTGTTTTCCAAACGATAATGGCTTTATTTAAATCGGTTGCATAACTAGTTAGAGAAATTGTTACATCTTCATATGGAGCAGGATTGGAAGGATTAACCTCAACACTTAATTCATTATCCTGAACCTCAATTTGCATTTCAGCCTGAGAATTATATGGCCAATTTAGCAGAGCCAAACCAAAAATCAAAACTAGAAAAATTTTTATTTTTATTAATTTCACTATCTTATTATATAATAACTTTCATTCTATAACAACGGGTATTTAGCTGTTATTTGCTGCCAACAAATCCCCTTTAGCTTTTTTAATAGCCAAAATTTGTGATGGATCGGAGGTAATAATTTGATCTTCAGTATATGAAGCAATGGTTTTGATTGCTACGTGTTTTAAGCCAGCAAAGAATATCCCCTCTCCAACATTGGCTTCAAGAAGTAGATATTTTTCTTCCTCGGTTAAATTAAATGTTTTTTGTAAAACATCAACAGTTGAAGGTGATTGTTTAAGAAGTAATTGGATAGAAGAGTTGGTGACAATAGGAATACCATAAGCACTTTTCATAAAATCGCCGACATCTTGAGTAATTGTC
>CAYRQO010000008.1:0-14140 GCA_964426515.1 uncultured Candidatus Saccharibacteria bacterium
CCGTGAACTCCTTGTTAAACAAGGGTTTGATGGTCAAGCTCCTGTTATTCGAGGTTCAGCTTTGAAAGCTCTTGAATCAGGTAGTAATGATGATGAATGGGCAAAGAAAATATTAGATTTAGTTACTGCTCTTGATACTTATATTCCAGTTCCAGAACGCGATATCACAAAACCTTTCTTAATGCCGATTGAAGATATTTTCTCAATTGAAGGCCGAGGAACAGTTGTGACAGGAAAAATTGAACGCGGAATTGTAAACGTCGGTGAAGATGTTGAAATCGTTGGTATTAAAGATACGGCTAAAACAACTGTCACTGGTATTGAAATGTTTAATAAAAATCTAAAACAAGGAATGGCTGGTGACAATGCTGGTATCCTTATCCGTGGAATTAAAAAAGAAGATGTGACTCGTGGACAAGTTTTGGTTAAACCAGGAACTGTTACTCCTCACTCAGAATTTGAATGTGAAGTTTACATTTTGAAAAAAGAGGAAGGTGGCCGTCATACTCCATTCTTTACTGGTTACAAACCACAATTCTACATCCGAACAACTGATGTGACAGGTGAATCAACATTGCCAGCTGGAGTTGAAATGGTTATGCCAGGAGATACAGTTAAACTTGGAGTCAAATTGGTAACCCCAGTTGCTCTTGAAGAACAAATGCACTTTGCTATCCGTGAGGGTGGTAAGACCGTCGGAGCAGGTGTTGTAACCAAAATAGTTAAGTAGAAAGTTTATAAAGTCTATAAAGTTATAAAGTTGATTCAAAATGATTCTACTTTAAGAACTTTATTACTTGATAACTTTATGACTAATACCATGACAACAAAGAAAGTATTAAAACCAAAAAAAGGTAAAGAGGATGTCGTTGTCCAACTTCGTATTCGTGTTAGAGCTTACGAAAATAAAATTCTTGACGCTTCGGTCAAGCAAATTATTGATACGGCTCTCCGATATGATGCAAAAATTGTTGGGCCAATTCCTTTGCCAACAGAAATTAAGAAGTATACAGTCAACCGAGCATCGTTTGTTTTCAAAAATGCTCGAGAACAATTTGAAATAAGAATCCATAAGCGTGTCATCGATATTTTGAATCCCAATCAAAAGACTATTGAGGCACTCACAAATTTATCACTTCCATCAGGAGTTGATATAGATGTGAAAATGATGTAACTATATGAAATTTATTCTAGGAAAAAAACAGCATATGATGCAGTGCTTTCAAGACGATGGAACAGCCGTTCCAGCGACAGTTATTTCGGCTGGCCCACTTATTGTCACGCAAGTAAAAAGTCCTGATGTTGATGGCTATACAGCTGTCCAAGTGGCTTACGAAGAACAAAAAACAAGTAGAGCGACAAAGGCTCATTTGGGTCATGTCGTCGGAGAGGATGGAGAAGAAGTTGCTTACAAACACCTTCGTGAATTCCGTGATATTGAAGAAATAAAAGAAGGAGACAAAATAACTGTGGGCGCTTTTGCTGTCGGTGATATTGTTATCGTTTCTGGTGTTTCAAAAAGTAAAGGATTTCAAGGAGTTGTGAAGCGTCACGGTTTTCATGGTGGACCACGCAGTCACGGACAAAAACATTCAGAACGTGAACCAGGATCAATCGGGGGAGGACTTCGAAATAAAGTACCAAAGGGAATGCGGATGGGAGGTCGGATGGGCGGAGATCGAATCACAATAAAAAATTTAGAAATTATTGGAGTTGATCAAGAAAACAATCAATTACTTATTAAGGGTGCGATTCCAGGACGCCGTGGGACGCTCGTAGAAATTATTGGCTAATTTTATGATTAAAGAAAATACAAAAAATAATAAAACTACAGCGGAGAAAAAAGTGAAGCCAGTGGCTGGAACTTTAGAAACAGAAGTTTACAATCAAAAAGGTAAATCTGTTGGCAAGCTTAGCTTACCTGAAACAATTTTCGGTTTAAGTTGGAATGGCGACCTGGTTCACCAAGTTGTGACGGCGATGCAAGCCAATGCTCGAACTCCAGTTGCTCACACTAAAGACCGCTCTGACGTTCGTGGAGGTGGCAGAAAGCCTTGGAAACAAAAAGGAACAGGACGTGCTCGACATGGTTCGACTCGTTCACCGATTTGGAAAGGTGGAGGTGTAACTCATGGACCACGTAATGAAAAAAGTTACGAACAAAAAATAAACAAGAAAATGAGAATCAAAGCCCTCTTTACAGTTTTGTCTGAAAAATATCGAAAAGGTCAGATTCTTTTTGTTGAAGAATTGGCATTTAAAAATATTAAGACTAAAGAAGCAGTAAATGTAATTAAAGATTTAAGTACCGTGAAAGGATTTGAAAAAATGACTGGTGGTAAAAAAGTAAATCTATATATTACTGTTCCAGCTAAAAGTGAATCATTAAAGAAAAGTTTTGCCAACATTAAAACAGTTGAGATTGATGAAGTAAGAAACTTGAACCCTGTCGACTTACTTGCTTTCCGACATATTATCATTTCCCAACCTAAAGAAAGTATTGCTTTTTTGGGTGGTAAAATAGAAAAAAAATAATATGGCTACAAAAACAAAAAAGAATACAAAGGAAGTTCCAGATAAAAAAGAAAAAACACATCCACTTATAAAAGGTGCCAGGATTACTGAAAAGTCAGCGATCAATGCAGAAAAAGGTGTCTATACTTTTAATGTTGCTCAAAATGCAAATAAAAATGAACTTAAAAAAGCTATCAATTTTATTTACGGAGTTACACCAGTAAGTATTTCTGTCACTCAAATCGCCAAGAAGACAGTTACTCGCCGAGGAGTTGTTAGTGTTAAACAAGGAGGGAAAAAAGCGGTCGTGCATTTAAAGAAAGGAGACAAAATAACATTTGCTTAATTATTATGAAAACATATAAACCTACAAGTCCATCAAAAAGACATCAGACAACTGTTTCATATCGCAATGTGTTAACCAAAAGTAAACCTGAAAAATCTTTAACCAAAGGTTTTAAGCGTTCTGTTGGTAGAAACAATCAAGGCCGAATCACTACTCGTCATAAAGGTGGAGGACACAAGCGTCTGTATCGTGAAATTGATTTCATGTACAACAAGCATGATATTCCCGCCAAGATAACTTCAATCGAATACGATCCAAATCGAAATGCTTTTATTAGTTTGGCTTGTTATAAAGATGGAGAAAAAAGATATGTCATTGTTCCTAAATCAATGAAAGTTGGAGACAGTTTTGTTGTTTCTGAAAAAGCTTCATTAACAGTTGGAAATAGATTACCCCTTCGCATAATTCCGATTGGAACATTTGTTTACAATATTGAAATAAAACCAGGCAATGGAGCTAAACTTGCTCGTGGAGCCGGAACGTTTGGTCAAGTTGTGGCCAACGACCTTGGATATACAAATATCAAAATGCCATCGACCGAAGTTAGAAAGGTTCAAGAAAATGCTTGGGCTTCAATTGGTGAAGTTTCAAACAGTGAATACAAACTTCAAAATTTTGGTAAAGCAGGACGTTCTCGTTGGAAGGGAATTCGCCCAACAGTTCGTGGTACCGCTATGAACCCAGTTGATCATCCACATGGTGGAGGTGAAGGACGCCAAGGACGCGGACTACGCCGAGCCAAGAGTATGTGGGGCAAACCAACCGGTAAGGGTCAGAAAACACGTACACCAAAGAAATATTCAAATATGTGGATCGTTTCTCGCCGAAAGGTAGGTAAAGCTAAATAAACTAAAAAATTATATCATCAAAAAATACCCGCAAGGGTATTTTTTGATGTATAATAAAAATATGGAAAAACTATCAGCGAAGAAAAGGTTTTCGATTGTCGCTCGATTAAAGAGTGTCACGAATGCTTGGCGTGGATTGGGAATTTTTTTGAAGACGACACACAATGCGTGGGTTCATATTTTTTTTTCAATTTTAGCGATATATTTGGGCTTTGCTTTAAAAATAAATAATATGGAATGGGTGGTGATTATTTTTGCAATGGGTATGGTCATTGTAACTGAGGCTTTAAATACAGCATTTGAAATAGATATCGATTTAACCAGTCCTACATATCACCCTTATGCTCGCGACACTAAAGATGTGGCGGCCGGGGCGGTCCTCGTCTCTGTCATTGTGGCTGGGATTATTGGTTTGATAATTTTTTTACCAAAAATAATAGGTCTAATGTATTAGCTTACATTCCTGTACCGGCACTGGTCACAGAATAGATATTATTGATTTTATCAATAGTTATAAAAAGAGATTTATTTAAGACCCACCCATCTGGAGCATCATGCCCATTGCCCGCTAACCAAAAGTTATTTTTACCTTCCTCTGTCGTTTTGACGGAAAAATCAACTGTTACTATAAATGCCTCGTCGCTATTTATATCTGAGAACCAAGCTTTTTCTGGTAGCTGAGCATCAATTTTTGCTGCGACGAAACTAATATTATTAATTTTGTAATCAAGAACGTCACCCTTATCTTTGGCTAGTTTTAGAAACCACTTAGTAAAAACAGATGAAGTAATATTTATATAATTTTCTGACTCAACAGCATAATTTTTTGAAGTTAGAGCAGGACTACTAGTATTTAGACCGATTGCAGTAGTGGCTGTGGTGTTATTATTTGTATTTTGGTTTAAAGTAGCAACTGGGGTGGAATCTTTTTGAGAAGAATTAGAATTCACTAGTTCTTTTTGTGTTTCACCAACAGTAGAATTATTTGAGGGTTCATTTTTAGCCAAGTTTGTTGGCTGATAATAATTTGGAATTATGGGAACTGCTACCCTAGATGGATTATTTTTTGATACGATAATTCCTCCACCCGCCAAAATTACAATAAGGAAAACTGCAAATTTTAAATATGGAGAATAATTAATGGCAGAGAAAAAGGATGACCAAGGACTACGAATTGGCTGTGGGTTTGGTGCACTTTGATTTAAAATATTTTGAAAAATATGATTCTTCTCGGCAGAGGTCATTTTTATATTTTTAATTTCTTTTAAGCCAGTATTTATTTTTTCATCATTTATCTTGTCCATAATTATTTTATTTTATTCCTTAATTCTTCTAATCCGCGATTAATTCTAACCGACACAGCATTGTTTGAAATATTTAAAACCTCGGCAATTTCTGTAATTGACAAATCATCAACAAATCGTAAGTAGATGGGGGTTTGATAAGTTTCACCTAATTCGCTGATTTTATCTAAAATAAATTTCCCATCCGATTTAATTTCTAGATTATCTGTCAGACTATTGTCTATCAAATCAAATTGCCCATCGCTTTCATCAATCATTTTATCGAGCGAAATACTTTTCTTTTTGCGATACCAATCGATAATTAGATTACGAGCAATAGTAAAAAGAAATGCCCGATAATTTGAGATATCCTTTTTCTCAATCAGACTATTCCATAATCGAAGAAATGTATCCTGGGTTATATCCAATGATTGCTCGCGAGAAGATACTCGAGTTAAACAGAATCGAAATATTGCGTCCGATTCCTCTTCGTATATCTTTTTGAATGTATTTGTAATCTCTTCTTTCATATATTAAGACGGATGAGCATTAAATTTATTACTTTCCTTCTCTAGAATTTAATCATAAAACAAAATGCTTTCAATATCAATGTAAGAATTTAATTTCACAAACGTCTAATTAAGGGTAAGGTCGTAATTTAGTGATTATTAAGTAAATAATATTAAAAATATGAAGAAAAATTTTATTGGTTTTTTTGTTTTATCGGCACTTTTGTTATCTGGATTCTCGACAGCCCAAGCCACAGCATTGCCATCAATGCCTTATTATTATCCATCCGTTCCTGTTATTTCGGGAGTCTCTGGACCGCAAACTCTAAAAGTTGGCCAAACGGGAACTTGGAGTGTCTCGGCTTATGATCAAGTACAAAACAATCTATCATACTTTGTTGATTGGGGAGAAAGGCAGACAATGAGAGAATTAAACGCTACTTCTCTATCTGCAATTAGAGAACAAGAATCTACATTCAGTCATGTTTACAATCAAGCTGGTAATTATACTGTTACATTTAATGTGACAAATGATTATGGTCAAAGTGCTACAACCAGTCTAAGTGTGAAAGTTATGGGTGATATAGTAATGTCGTCATTAAAAGTACTTTCACCAAACGGTGGAGAAACTTGGGTTAAAAATACGACTAGAACAATAAGTTGGGATCAGATTAGAATTCCGTACTCTTGTCCTATTGGTGCCAATTGTGTTAATTATGTCGCACCAAGCTTTTATGACATTAGTTTGATAAATTACCATTCTCCCTGTCTAAATAACAATTGTCCTCTGGCTGTGACAGCACCAATTGTGATTGCCAAAGGAGTATATGGTTCATCTTATAAATGGAATGTTGGGAAGATTCTAAACGAAAATGAAAAAGTTCGGGATGGATCCTACAAGATTGTTGTTTGCGAGACGAGTAGTGGGGTATGCGATAGTAGTAATAATTATTTTAAAATAATTTCAAAAAATATTGCTAATCCTGTTATTACCGGAATAGATGGTCCACAATCTTTAAAAGTTGGACAAATGGGAACATGGACAGTCAAAGTTAAAAATGCAAAAGAGGGCAATCTATCATACTCTGTTGATTGGGGGGATGTCATCTCACCTACTTATTACAGGGGAAATGCCACAAGTAGTGTCCAGGTCATTAAACAAACTGCAACTTTCAGTCATAATTATGTCAGACCGGGAAATTACACAATTAGGTTTACGGTTACAAATAGCGATGGTCAAAGTGTCAGTAAAAGTTTGAAGATTAAAGTCAGACAAATAGATATTTGGACTTCGGTTTCAAATAGATAGTGTCTACTCAAAAACAGCCACCAAGCAACTGGTGGCTGTTTTTATATGAGGTTTAATTTAATAATTATCTTACCTAAAAAACCGGAATGAATTTATTTTTTTACCGACCAAAACCTATGGGATTGAACAGGTAAAGATTCAGGGTTAGTAGGATTTGACTTTTTAAGGTTAAAATGTAGACTGAAGAAAATCTAAAATAATTTTCATTCATTAAAAAAGGAGGTGTTTATGCTACAAAAAAATGATCCAGAAGTATTAGCTTTTGGCGTTGGACAACCAAGTTTCCGTGAAATTCTTACTAAGCGTCAGGAAAAAACAGGGAGTGCCCTTTGCGTCGGATTAGATCCTGAACTGAAAAAATTTCCGTTACACATTTTAAACAGTGATATGTCTGATGAAGACAAGGTTTTTAAATGGGGAACAGAAATTATTGATGCTACATCACCCTGGGCTTCATGCTACAAACCACAATCAGCTTTTTACGAATCAATTGAAGGAGGGAAAAAAGCTCTCCGTAGGATTGTCCGGTATATTGAAGCAAATTATCCCGATATTCCACCCCTAGAAGACTGTAAAAGAGGTGATATTGGCAATACTCAAGCTCAATACCGTATTGCAGCCTTCCATCGTGATAAGGTTGGTGCAATGAACTTCAGCCCGTATATGGGAAAGGAATGCATGTCAGATTTATTTGATCCCGCCTATCCTGGCCGGGGGATTATTGGATTAGGTTATACAAGTAATCCTTCGGGCCGGCCAATACAGGAAGCACTCATGGCTGACGGTAAAATGCTTTACCAATTTATTGTGGAGCAAATTTTTAATTGGTCATATGAAATTGGAGTCAATGAAAACGGAGGACTTGTAGTTGGTGCTGCCTATGATAGAGAAAAAAATGGTAGACCGTATACTGATCATTTAAAAAATTGCCGGGAAATTGTTGGTAAGAAATTATTTTTTCTTGTTCCAGGTATTGGAGCCCAAATCAAAGGCGTTGATCAATATTTATTTGTATTTGCAACAATTCGTGATGGATGGGCTGGTTATGGTTCGATGATTATTAATTCTTCCAGGGAAATCATCTATGCCAGTGACGGAATTGATTTTGCTGAAGCTGCTGCTTTCCAAGCGAAAAAGCTTAACGGAGAAATACACTCGGCCCTTGTTGAAATGGGCTGGAATTAATAAGTATTTGATGATTAATAAAAAAAAGCGAGTAGACAATGTCTTACTCGCTTTTTATTATTATCACTTTTTAATTTAAACCCGTTACGCCTCGTCTTTTAACTCAAGATAATTTTTATATCTCTCGTCAAATTTTTCATTTTCTTCCCACATTTCTTTTATTACGTCTGGCTTGTAGAACTTTAATTTTTCAACCTGTTCCATAAGAGCAGAGAATGAAAGCAGCGAATCAATTTCACATGGGGTGGACAGCTTTATATTTTTATCCCCGATGAAATTTTCTCCGGAAAATTGCTTTGCAAGGAAATCGAAGCCATAAGTAAAAATTGAAAAACAATAGTTACAGATCATCCCTGCTTCACGTGCCAGATATACACCGATCGCCGAACTTGCTCCGGTTGAGAAAAGGTCTTCAATAACAATAGCGACATGGTTCTTAAGCTCATCAATGGATGTGATTTTTTCAAAACCAGAAGTCATTTCCAAAGTTTTGACACAGGTGATGTTAAAATCATTTTCCATTTTTTTGATTAAGTTCCCAATTTCTTCTTCAGGAGAATCCTTTTCGTGGATAAAAATGAACTTCATCCTAGGTTTTATAATTCCTTCTACTGGCTGTTTTTTGCCATGATCCTTAGCTTCCCTTGTATACGCAAAACCTATCTTTAGCTCGTTTGCATATTGTACTCCGTGTGGAATTACAAATGGTGAAGTTGAAATAACAAGGTTTGGCTGAGAGTTTTGCTTCCTGATTTTCTCTAATATCAATTCATCACACAATTTTTCTGAATAAACAAAATAATCACCCTTGTGATTTATTAGTAATTTTTTGTTCATAAGTTGGGCGACTGTTGCAGCGGGCGCAATACCAGAGGTTACCGTCCCAATGAGGTAGCTGAATTCAATCTTTCTTTTCTCGATTAAATTAATAAACCCCTGGGCAATTCTCATTCGGTGCTTATAGTTCCCAAGCATCATACGATTGTCATTGTAGATTCGCATGAGCATTCCGCAGGCCCATTTGTAAGGTTCCTCGGTTAGTTTTTTAAACGTTGTTGCCTTGATTAACAACATCGTTCTTGCAATTTTTCCTGCAAGCCAATTTTCAAATGAAGTTTTCATAAAATATAGGATTTAGGTGGATTTATGATTTTGTCTTCATCTTATACAATAATGAATCTTTGTCAAATAAAGGAATATTTGAGCTTAGATTAAATATTTGACTTTATTTTTAGATTTGCTAGTATGGACGAACGAGCTCAAGCGAGCTTATTTATATTATATATGACAAGATCACTTAAAAAAGGTCCATACGTTGATGAAAGACTATTGAAAAAGATTGCTGGTAAAAAACCAATTGAAACTGGCATGATTAAGACTTGGTCTCGCGCCTGCGTTATCTCTCCCGAAATGGTTGGATTTGTCTTTGGTGTTCACAATGGTAAAACTCACGTCGAAGTCCTGGTCAGTGAAGATATGGTAGGACACAGACTTGGAGAATTCTCCCTAACCCGAAAATTTGTCCGCCACGGAGGTAAGATGCAGAAAGAATTAGAAATGAAAAAGAAAGAAGCCGAAATTACCGCTTCGAAATCAGCCAAAGCCGCTGTTGATTCAAAGAAAAAATAATTATCATGAAAGCATTTTTAAAAAATTATAGACAGTCCCCCCGCAAGGTTCGCCTTGTAGCGGAACTCATCAAAAGCAAAAGGGTTGCTGAGGCTCTTGTTATACTTGATACTTTACCAAAGAGAGCATCTGGCCCCGTTGAGAAATTATTGGCTTCAGCCGTCGCTAATGCCAAACAAGCTGGAGTTTCATTAGAAAATCTTTTTGTTGAAAACGTAACAGTTAATAAAGGCATCGTTTTAAAGCGTTCAATGCCTAGAGCCAGAGGTAGTGCTTCCCGAATCAACAAAAGAACCAGTCATGTCATGTTAACTCTTGTTGAAAAAGGAGTTACAGAAAAAAAATCCAAACCAGCAAAAAAAGTTATAAAGGAAAAAGTCATTAAGTCGAAATCAACTAAGAAGCTAGAACCAAAAAACTAAAACCTAATTATATGTCAAAAGTAGTTCACCCATATGCACATAGACTAGTAACCTTACGTGATTGGAAATCACGTTGGTTTGCTGATAAGAAATATAAAACACTACTTCAAAGTGATGTTGTTATTCGTGAATTTTTAATGAAAAAACTTCGAGGTTTTTATATTTCTCGAGTTGAAATTGAAAGAAGTGTTAAAGCCACAAAAATAATGGTTTATACTTCTCGCCCAGGTATGATTATCGGCCGTTCTGGTGAAGGAGTTAGTAAATTAAAACTTGAAATGGTTAAGGCTTTAAATAAAAAAGGTATTGCTATCCCGGAAGATTTTAAATTTGATATTATTGAAGTTACAAATCCAGATGCCGATGCAGCTATTGTGGCTTGCTCGATTGCTGAAGGATTGGAAAAAAGATTACCTTATCGCCGAGTTATTAAACAAGCCATTGAAAAAGTCATGTCAGCTCGCGGAGTCAAAGGAGCTCGTATTTACTTGGGTGGTCGTTTAGCCGGAGCTGAAATTGCTCGTTCGGAGCAAATCAAGCGTGGCTCAATTCCACTTCAAACATTCCGAGCTGATGTTGATTTTGCTCGTGAGAAAGCTCATATGAGTTATGGCGATATTGGTATTAAAGTTTGGATATATCGAGGAGAAGTTTTTTCTGCTCCGTCCGCAGGTAGCGCTAATAAGAATGATAAAATAAGTTAAAAATTTTTATGTTATTACCCAAAAAAGTAAAATTTAGAAAATGGCAAACTGGTCGAACTGATATGACCAAAGTAACTCCTGATACACGGGGGATTACAGTGGCTTTCGGTTCTTATGGTCTTAAAGCAACATCCGGTGGACGAGTTCGTTCAAATCAAATAGAATCAGCTCGTAAGGTCACATCAAGAACTCTTGGTAAAACTGGACGGATGTGGATTCGAATTTTTCCTGACCGACCTTTTACTGCTAAACCAGCCGAAGTCGGAATGGGAAAAGGAAAAGGAGACCCACAAGGATATTGTTTAGATGTTCGCCCAGGCCGAATAATTTTTGAAGTCGACGGAGTTCCCGAAGCAACAGCCAAAGAGGCTTTGCGTAAAGCTGGAACTAAATTGCCAATTACAACTCGTATTGTTGCGAGATAACCCGCCTTGCCGCGAGGCAGGAATATATAATTATGGATAAAAAAATTAAAAAATCAAATAAAATTTTAAAAGGCATTGTCACTTCTGATAAGATGGATAAAACTGTTGTGGTGAAAGTTACTCGATTTGTTGAGCACCCTAAATACGGCAAGAGAATTAAAAAAACAAAGAAGTACAAAGCCCATGATGAAAAGAATTTAAAGAAGGTCGGCGACACCGTTGAAATAGAAGAAGTAAGACCTATTTCGAAAGATAAACATTTTAAAGTAATTTAATTATATGATTCAAGATGGAACAATCGTAAATATCACAGATAATGCCGGCGGAAAGATCGGAAAGGTTTTCAAGGTTCTTGGATCATCACGTCGTCGTTATGCTGGAATCGGAGATAAGGTTATTTTGTCTATTAAAGTTGCCGAACCAAGAAAAATAATTAAGAAAAAAGATGTCTGCCAAGCCGTAGTTGTTCGAACGGTTAAATCATATCGCCGAAAAGATGGTTCATATATTCGCTTTGACGATAATGCTGTTGTGATTTTAGAAAAAGATAAACAAGATCCAAAAGGTGGTCGCGTCTTTGGTCCTATCCCAAGAGAATTAGCTGAAAGAGGATATCAGAAAATTATTTCATTAGCCCAAGAGGTTATTTAATATTATGAAAATTAAGAAAGGAGACAATGTAATAGTTTTAGCTGGAGCGAGTAAGGGCAAAAAGGGTAAAGTTTTAAAAGCTATACCTGGTGAATTAAAAGTTGTGGTTGAGGGAGTTAATATGAGAAAGAAAGCTCATAAATCAAAGAAAAAAGGCGACCCAAGTCAGATTTTAGAAATCGCCATGCCTATTCATGTATCAAATGTTAAAAAAATTGATTAATTATTATGGAAACAATTAAACAAAAAGAAAAAAAAGCATATACAACACTCAAGGGTAAATACGGCTATAAGAACGTAATGGCTTCACCACGTTTAGTAAAGGTTGTAGTTGCAAGTGGAACTGGTTCAGGTTTGAAACGCAATAAAGATCACAATAAACTTGTTCTTGAAAGATTGACTAAAATTACTGGTCAACGTCCAGCTACCAAGAGCGCTAAGAAATCGATTGCTTCATTTAAAATTCGTATTGGCGACCCTGTTGGGGTCATGGTTACTCTTCGTGGAGCTCGAATGTATGGATTCTTAGATAAATTAATCAATGTGGCTATTCCTCGAACAAAAGATTTCCGTGGAATTGAAAGAAAAATTGTTGATAATATTGGAAATTTAACTTTAAGTATTAAGGAACACACAATTTTCCCTGAGACAGGTGATGAAGAATTGAAAGATGTTTTTGGGCTAGCCGTGACAATCGTCACCACCGCTAAAACCAAAGCCGAAGCGACAGACTTCTTTGAACTCATCGGTGTACCGTTTAAAAAATAATATATTCAGTTTTATCAGAAAAACTCTTAGAAATAAGGGTTTTTCTGTGTATTGACAAAACAGCTATTTGTGTGATATAATATTTGGTAGAAATCCGGTTCTTTGATATTGGTTTTTTATTGATTTTGTTAGCTGTTTTAAGAGCCTTTAAGGGTTTTTGAAACAGTTAACAATTAAATTAATAATTTAAAACCCCCACGAAAAATGAAAAAGATCTTTTTTCCAGTGTTATTCTTCTTCTTAGGCTGTATTGTCACCACACACGCACAACTTGTAGAAATAGAAATTTTCCCACTTAAAGGAATTGCTGCCGAAAGTGCGACAGAACTTGGATTATATTACAAAGAAGGGCAAATTATCCAAAGGTGGGATAATAATGGGGAAATAATTTTTACTATGATTTCCACTACATATTATGGTGACTCATTAATTCAAATTCATTATCCAAACAGAAATCAAAAATGTGATTACTGCCAAAGCATTCAATTATGTAAACTAGATGGAGAATGGTTTATGTATCATAATCCAGCAAATGGAGTAGATTATAATGATATTGAGACCAAGAAACAAGATTTGGCCATCAGAATGGTGTTATCATGCATAAAAGAAATTGAAAAGTAATAAACCCAAAAGAGAACTCTTTTGGGTTTTCTTTTGCCTAATTTTTTTTATTTGACACAAATTACTCTATCTGATAGTATAGGGGGACATGAGTTTTAGATCCGTGTTTCTCCTTAAGGGCAATGAGAAATCAGCACTTTTAAGAAAATAAACGAGATATCATCCTCATGACTAGTAACTAGAACCTAATTACTAGAAACTAATTTATTATGGCAAAAACATCAGTTACAGCAAGACATTTAAAGAAGTCAAAGTTTAGCACACGAGAAACAAATCGTTGTTTTCGCTGTTCCCGAGGACATGCTTATATGAGAGATTTCGGTCTATGTCGTATCTGTTTTCGAGAATTAGCAAACGAAGGAATGTTGCCAGGAGTTCGAAAATCAAGTTGGTAAGAATAAAATATATGGATCAAATAGCAAACATGATAAATATGGTCAAGAACGCAGGTCGTGCCGAGCACGAATTTGTTGTTGTTCCTCATTCAAAAATTAAATTTTCAATTGCCGAATGTTTAGTCAAAGAAGGTTTTCTTAAGAGTGTTTCCAAGAAAACTAAAAAAGGTTTTCCTGTTATTGAATTAGGCGTTGCTTATCTTGAAGATGGAAGTCCTAAAGTCACTGGAGCTGATCGTATTTCAAAATCTTCTTGTCGAGTTTATAAAGGAGTTAAGGAAATTAAAAGAAGTTATGGTTTAACAATTCTTTCAACACCAAAGGGTATTTTAACTGACAAACAAGCCAAAAAAGAAATGGTCGGGGGAGAAGTTTTATTTAAATTATATTAATATATGAGTAGAATCGGAAAACAAACAGTTATAATTCCCGCCGGCACAGAAGTTAAACTTACTGGCACAACTTTTACAGCTAAAGGACCAAAAGGAACTTTAACTCGTGATTTCCCTGGAGCTGTGACTTTACATATTA
>CAYRQO010000009.1:0-5612 GCA_964426515.1 uncultured Candidatus Saccharibacteria bacterium
AACTACAACAACAATAATAATTATACCAACAATACGACAGTTAGAACTATTAGAGAAGTTGTTTATGAACAAGGAACAACAGTAATGGGTTCAATGTCACCTGTTGTGCTTCGAATTGAAAATAAATATCAAACAATTGGAGTTGGAGATATGGTTGATTATATTGTTTTCTACAAAAACATTAGTACTTCCGTCTTAGAGAGACCAATGGTTCAAGTTTTTGTTCCACAAGGATTCACAATTACCAATACTTCCCGAGGGACTTATTCACAAAGTGATAGAACCCTATCGGTTCCAATTGATGATTTACGCCCAGACGAAGAAGGAGTTATCTATTTACAAGCTAGAGTTGATTCACTTGATGTAAACCTAGCTCAAATAGTAACAACAGCAATCTTAGTTTACACAAATCCAAACGGGGCTCAAGAAAATGCTATGGCTTATGTTTTGAATAACCCAAGATTGTTAAACAATAATAATCTCGGAGCCTCAGCTTTCTTTGGTGGAATGTTTGGTATGAGTTTGATTGGTTGGTTGCTCTTAATAATAGTTATAATGTTATTAATTCTTCTTTCCAGATCATACTTTAATCGTCATACTACGACTACAACTGTTACGCATCTTTAAAATTAATTATACATACCCCGACTTTGGTCGGGGTATGTTAGTATATAGATATGTTGATAAGGTTTAAGGAAAATCAAAAAAGACAAATATCGGAAAAGATATTAAATAAAGTCTCAAAAACAAAAAACAAAAAGGCTAAGGTTATTGCTTTATCGGGTGAATTAGGAGCGGGCAAGACGACTCTAACCAAAGAAATTGGTAAATTGCTTGAAATAAAAAATGTTATTATTTCGCCAACATTTGTTATAATGAAAATTTACCAAACAGGAGAAGGCTCTAAATATTATTCACAATTTAAAAAATTAATTCATATTGATGCCTATCGGCTAGATGATCCCTTGGAATTATTAAAATTTGGCTGGGGTGAAATGGTGGATGATAAAAACAATTTAATTATATTAGAATGGCCAGAGAGGGTCATGGGATCAACTGATAAAGAAACCTTTTGGGTTAAATTAAAACACATTGATGATGAAACCAGATCACTAGAATTCTGATATAATTAAAGCATGGTTAAAAAACTGACTAAAAAAAGATTAATTTTGCTTGATTCGCATGCCATAATTCACAGGGCATATCATGCTTTGCCTGAATTCATGAATTCGCGGGGTGAGCCGACAGGCGCTATATATGGCTTGGCCACGATGTTATTTAAGATAATTACTGATTTGAAGCCCGATTATATTGTGGCCTGTTTTGATTTACCTAAGAAAACTTTTCGCCACGAAGCTTATGAAAATTATAAAGCCGGACGAGCTAAAGCCGATGAGGCTCTAGTGGCTCAACTTATTTCTTCTCGTGAATTTTTTAAAGCTTGCTCAATACCAATGTATGAATGTGAGGGTTTTGAAGCCGATGATTTATTGGGCACAATTGTTGAGCAATTAAAAAATAAAAAGAAAGACATCGATATTATTATCGCCTCAGGTGATATGGATACTTTGCAATTAGTTGATGGTGATTTTGTTTCTGTTTATACCCTCAAGAAAGGAATCAATGATACGATTTTATACAATCAAGAAAAAGTCGAGACCCGTTTTGGTTTTAGCCCAAAAAGTTTACCGGATTATAAAGGCTTGCGAGGTGATCCATCGGATAATATTATTGGCATTAAAGGAATTGGCGAAAAAACGGCGACAGTTTTGATTTCAAAATATCAAACAGTAGAAAATATTTATAAAGCAATTAAAAAGGCTAAATCCTTCAACGAAGGATCGCCCGACGCATTAGCGTTTAGGGATGAATTAAAATCTTTAGGAATTACGGATCGAGTCTTAAATTTATTAAAAGAAGGCGAAGAAGAAGCAATTTTTTCAAAAACTCTAGCGATAATTAGGCCAGATGCCCCAATTAAATTTGTTTTACCAGAAAAAAAATGGCAAGAAACTGTTGAGAAAAATGAGGTGGCCGAATTTTTTAAAAAAATGGAATTCAAAAGTTTACAGAATAGATTTTTAAGAATTTTAGACGATAAAGAAGCTGGGGTCGGAGAAAGCTCCTTTTCGCAAGGTCCTCGGATCTCCTCGCCCAACATCCTAGAAAACGAAAATGGGCTCGGCCAGACCATTGCTCAAAGGACTTTCTCCTACCCCAGCTCAACAGAAACAATTAAAGCCCAAATAGCTTATTGGTTATTGAATTCTGAAATGACTAATCCCGATATTGAAGATGTTTCGCACTATAAAGGCAGTAATAATTTTACTGAAGCTTTTAAATTACTGGAAGATGATATTAAAAAAGAAGAATTAAGTTATGTTTACGAAAATATTGAAATTCCAATTATCCCGATCATTAATGAAATGCAAAGACACGGGATCATGGTTGATATTAAATATTTAAAACAATTATCAAATGAATATCATAAGGATTTAGAAATATTAGAGAAAAATATTTGGCGCGAAGCTGGCATCGAATTTAATATTAATTCCCCAAAACAAATTAGTGAAATTCTTTTTGTGAGATTAGGTCTTTCGGTTAAGGGCATAAAGAAAAGTGCTGGCGGAGCCATTTCAACCAGAGAAAGTGAGCTTGAAAAATTACGCGACGTACACCCAATTATTGGTGAAATATTAAAACATCGAGAATTGCAAAAACTTCTTTCAACTTATATCGACACTATTCCAAATCAAGTTGGGCCAGATGGCCGGTTGCACGCCCAATTTATTCAAGCCGGAACCACAACGGGCCGATTCTCTTCTAATAATCCAAATTTACAAAATATTCCAATTAAAACTGAAAGAGGGAAAAATATTCGCAAAGCCTTTATTGCTCCATCAGGTTTTACGCTTGTTTCATTTGATTATTCACAAATTGAACTTCGAGTCGCGGCTCTTCTTTCACAAGATTCATATTTTATTCAAGCCTTCAACGAAGGGCAGGATATTCACTCGGCTGTAGCGATGAAAGTTTTTAATGTGAAAGAAGAGGATGTGACCCACGATATGCGACGCCGAGCTAAAGTTATTAATTTTGGTATTTTATATGGTATGGGGGTCAATGCTTTGAAAGATAATTTAGGTACCGACCGAAAAGAAGCTCAATTATTTTATGATAATTATTTTGCTCAATTTCCAACCATTGCCGAATATTTACTTAGTATTAAAAATTTTGCCAAACAATATGGCTACACTAAAACTCTCTTTGGTCGCAAGCGTTACTTCCCAGGCATTAAGTCACCGATTCCATTTATTCGGGCCATGGCTGAGCGTATGGCCACCAATGCGCCGATTCAAGGCACAGCGACGGCTGATGTTATTAAAATTGGGATGAAAAAGGCCGATGAAGCTTTGCGTCAAAATGGTCTAATCGATGAAGCTAGATTGATTCTTCAGGTTCATGATGAACTTGTTTATGAAGTTAAAGAGGATAAATTATCGGAAGTTGTTAAAATTGTTGAAAAAGCTATGCAAGAAGCGATTCCTGATGAGTTTTTATCAAATATGAAGAAAGTTCCACTGGCTGTTTCGGCTATATTTGGTCAGAGTTGGGGTGATTTAAAATAGTGGCAAAAATTTATTTCAAGTGGTAGGATTAAGAAATGGAAAAAAAAATAGCTAAAAATGAAATAGGGAATTATCGTAAGGAAACAGTTCATTTTATTTTACTGCACTCTTATTTGATTTTCCTCTTTGGAGTTATTTTAGGGGTGATTTTTGATACGACCTTAAAAAGAGAAATATTTTCTAATCCAGTTTATCATTACATTGGATTTGGTATGTTGGTCATTAGTTCAATAATAATTTATTGGGCCCAATCAACATCATCAAATTATCAGGAAAGGGTTCATAAGAAAGAAGGACGATCACATTTTGAATTCGGTCCATACCGATTTCTTCGTAGTCCAACCCATTTTGGTCTTTTTATTTTAACTTTGGGTTTTGCGCTCATCATTAATTCACTTTTCAGTGTTATTTTTACTTTCATCGCTTATCTCATTACTAAACTTGTCTTTCTAAAAAAAGAAGAAAAATTATTAGAAAAAAAATATGGAGAGGTTTATCTTAACTACAAAAAGAAAGTTAAGAATTGGATATGATTTATATTCTTTTAGGTAATAATACAAAAAAGAAAAATTCTTACTTAAAAAAGTTAAACCAAAACGATAACCAAATTTTGTTATCAAAGGCTGAGCTTTCAAAAGAATGGCTTTTCGGTCAAGCAAGAAGCATCAGTCTTTTTGGCGCAACACCCTTAATTATTATAGATAGTTTAATTAAAGATGGGGAAATAGATTTTTCACCCGAGGATTTATCAATTTTAAAGGATTCACAGACGGTATTTGTTTTTTTAGAAGAAAAATTATTAGCTCCAGAGCTTAAGAAGTATAAAAAATATGCCATAATTGAGGATTTTATTAGTCCAATTACTAAGAAAGAACCGAAAGCAAATGTTTTTAATATTGCTGAGGCCTTTGCCCGAAAGGATAAAATTGGAACCTGGTTTTTATATCGCGGGGCGATAGCAAACGGAGCACAACCCGAGGAAATATCAGGAATTTTATTTTGGAAAATTAAAACCATGATTTTAAATAAAGTAAAAACTTTTAAAATTGAAGATTTAAAAAAAATGTTGAGTGTTTTGGTAGAGATTTATCATAAGGCTCATCGTGGCGAAACGGATTTTACGATTTCACTTGAACAATTCATACTTTCTTCACTTTCAAAATAAAAAAGGCTTGGAAGTTGAACCTCAAAAATTTGAGAACCAGCTTCCAAGCCTTTTGCTTTTTAGACTCACTTATAATATGTGAGTATAAGGTACTTGTTATGATGTATAAATCTTTCCCGATATTTAAATCCCAGTACATTGGGTGAATGTTGGAAAGATTACTTCAAAGATGACTTGTATGCATTATATAACACAAATATATTATGTTCAAGTAAAAAAGTGGATAACTTTCATTCACAAATTTTTTATCTTTATAAATAAACGGTTTTTTGATGATAAAATTTTAATTTTTATATTTTTCTATTTCTTTTTTTGCTTTCTTAATAAATTTTCCGAATTTATAGTCTTTTTCTTTTCTTTCTGATTCTGTCATTTCATAATATTCGGTTTCTTTTTTTAGATTGATATAATTAGCATATTTTTCTGCATTTAAAGTATTAGAATTTAAAGCTTTCAAAACATTACAGCCTGGCTCAGAAATATGTGTGCAGTCGATAAATTTACATTTTGTCGCTAGATTAGCTATCTCTTCAAAAATATTATCTACTCCTTCTCGGGTATCAGTCATTCCGACTTCTCTCATTCCTGGATTATCGATAACAATACCCCCATTCTTTAAAAAATACATTTCACGGCTAGTGGTTGTATGTTTCCCTCTATCGGTCTGAATACTTACCTCATTTGTTTCAATGGCATTCTCCTTTAGTAATTTGTTTATTAAAGATGATTTGCCGACACCCGATGAACCAAGGAAACAGTATGTTTTTGAAGGCTTTATTTAAACTGGATTCAACCCTGAATATTCCTGCGGTTTTTTA
>CAYRQO010000009.1:5622-11408 GCA_964426515.1 uncultured Candidatus Saccharibacteria bacterium
AAGGCTTTATGTAAACTCTGAGTTCTTCTAGTCCAATATCAGCCAACACACTTGTTAGAATGATATCGACATTTTTGAAGCGTTCTTTTATTTGATTTAATTTCAAATCTAATTCCTCCTGTGGTATTAAATCAATTTTATTTAAAATAATAGTAGATGGTATTCCTCCATCACTGGCTATGGCTAGATATCTCTCAAAGCGATTTAAATTAAAATCTCGGCCGACAGACTCAACAATAAAAGCCACATCGATATTTGTCCCAATTATCTGGATTTCATTTTTATTATTATATTTTCTTTTTATTAAACTTTGTCTTGGTAATATATCCGTTATGATTGCCCAATCTCCAGCTTGCTCTTTAATTATTACCCAATCTCCAACAGCCGGATAGTCTTCTCGAGACGAAGCATTGAAAATCTTCTTACCTGTAACTTTGGCGAAAAATTCACCGATTTCATTTTTAATTTTATAAGACCCCTTATGTTCGGCTATAACTCTGGCAACAGAAAATCCATCCAAGCCTAAATCTGTTCGGTTTTTTCTAAAAAAATCATTATACCCCAGGTCTTCTAATTTCATAAGTAAATTATAACAGAAATATAATAAATTTCGATTTCTGGGTGGATAGGGTTATATGGTGAGCTGATTTTTATTTATGTGTTGCAAAAATGAACTATATTTTATATATATCTGCAATAATAGCCATGTGGTCACTTATTCCATCATACAATTTTACATTTGAAGCATGATAATTTGGTGTTGTGAATAGCCCATCAACCATAAACTGAATACCTTTTACCTTGTGTAAATTTTGGTCAATACTTGTTTTATATTCAAGTGGAATATTATCTTGATATTTTTCTTCTATAAGTGAAAACGACTCATGTCCACGAGGAGCATTCATATCTCCACATAGAACAAGCTCCCCAAGATTTTCAAGGTGAGAAAGCATTGAATTTATAACTTCAATTTGATAAGTGGTGACTTCTCCTTTGTTTGTTACTGGTAATTGAGTGGTGACAAATTTAAATAGGTTTTCATCATCATCTTTAGTTTCAATCCAAACAAAAGCATTATTTTTTTGAAATTTTTCATCAGACATATATTCATCGAAAGATTTCAATATATTTTCATTTTGACCTGAATAAAAAGTTGAGCCGGATTTAACAATTTTCTTTGCAAAAATAGCAACCCCTTGTCTTTTACCAGCCAGATCGCTAAAGTGACGAGGCTGAATATAGCTCAATGTTTGAAAAACACCCTCAAATGATAGTTCATTTTTATACATCTCAAATTCTTCTTCTAAAATTTCTTGAAGGCAAACCACATCGGGTTTTTCTTTTTTAAGAAAAACAAGGACTCTATCTGTGTGTCTATTGCATTCTATATTTATTGATATTAATTTCATATTTTTTTGTTTTAATTAAAATTTCTATCCATTTCATCAATAAAATATTCTCGTGCTTCTTCGTCTTTTATACATCCTCCCACATAACTATTGGTCCATCCACGGTCTTTTAATTGTTTTTTTATTAGTTCTTTGTCATCAAAAAGTTCTCCTATATCAACAAGTACTATATCTCCTTTATTATTTATTCCATAATTTTTTGTAATATTGAAACCTTTATCAATTACCCCTAGCTTTAATAGATTTAAATTAAATTCAATAAATTGGTCTATGATTTTTTTAATTTCTATAGTATCCAAACTTTCAAATACATCATGCAAGGGGACAACCTTGTCTTGTTCGAAATCATATTTATTAATAAATTTTGGGTTGGCGATCCATTCCTGTGGAATATTTATTCTTTTTAGTATTCTAAAGGATTCATTAGCTTTTGCTTTTACTTCTTTAATAAAACCAGGAATCTCAAAAAAAGAATCTTTGTTAAATGGAAATATTTGTCTCAAAATTACAAAATATGCTTTGGTCCAAGAATGAAACTTTTTTAAAACCCTACCATTTTCTAGATCATAAGTTGTGTATTGCCACCCTTGTCCGATTTTTTTCATAATTTATTCATTAAAAGTTTATCAATTTTATTTAATAAATCAGGGAAGCTTGTATATCCTGCTGGTGTATTAAAGTGTCCAGCATTGGGAATAAAAGTAAGATCAACTCCTAATTCTTTAGCTAATTGTTCACCATTACCGAGTGACACATACGGATCATTGTCTGAGTGAAAAACATTCAAGTGTTTAGCTTTGCTTTTAATGTTTTGCCAGTCAAAATTGAAACCACTAAAACTAACATCTCGATCATAATAAGTAATTGGTTGTACTCCAATAGGTGTTCCAATAAGGAAAACAGCCTTAACAGGATTTTCTAATTTTTCCAATAATCGTAAAGCAAAAATTCCACCTAAACTATGTCCGATTATAATAGTATTTTCATTTATATATTCTTTATATTTATTTAATACTTCAAACCATTCCGATATTTTTGCTGGTACGACAGGTGGGGTAGGAAATTGGGGCACAATAACATTGCAACCCTTTTCTTCAAGTTTTTCTTTCATCCAAGGAAACCAGTTCTCTTCTGGATATCCTTCGGTCCCGTGAAAAATAAATACGTTGTTCTTCATAAAATTAAATTTTAAACATTCCATTTAAAACAGCTTCTTTTTTTATTAATTCGTATATTTTAGTTATGGTTTTAGAAAAAGAGTGACGCGGTAATTGTCTTAAATCGAGAGCTTCAATTGTTGCATGTTCTTCTTCAACATTTCCTTTCCAACCAATTTTAAAAACTGTTCTATGTAAAACAGGGTCAAGCCTATCAATTGACTTAACTATCTTAGCTTCAAGTGTTTCTTTCTTTTCACATTCTTCCCATAAATCAATAATGTCTTTTGATAAGTCCTCAGGTAAAAATTTAGTAATATTATGCATCGCAATTCTTTCTTTCCCTTCCTTGTCAATTCTTTTTTCTGGTTCCCATGGTTTTGTATCCTCTGTTTCTATTTCGGCAAGATCATGAATTAGTGCCATTTTAAGTATTTTTGCTTGATCTAATTTAACATTAAACTCTTTTTCTAAACGAGAAACAATAATCATGCAAGTTAAAGCCACAGACCAAGAATGTTGAGCATCATCTTCAAATCCACCATCAGGCTGAGGTGTAAATCTTTTGATGTGTTGCATTTTACGAGCACTCTTTAGGAATTCAATAATTGCTTGTTCGTCATTCATATAAAATCATAGAATCCAATAATTAATAATACCACCTAATACAATCATAGTAATTATAATTGTATTAATAAACATTCCAATTTGATTTGCTTTTTTCCAGGCTTTATATGAACTATAAATCCAAAAAATCTCTGAAATTAAATTAAAAATTAATCCATAGGCCGGGAGTTTTAATGAAGTAAAAAGAAACCCCAACATAGTAAAAAGAATAAGCCCGACTTGGGCAAGGCTATTTAATGTAAGGTATTTTTTCATAATCAAATTATACCAACAAACTTAAATTTCTCATAAAAGTTTGAGTCCGGTAGGACCGCGAGTACGCCTATTGGTAGGATATCTTCCTCTACGAGGACAGTATGCCTTTTGTGTCTTTCGCTTCCTACCCGCGACTGAAGCAGTTCAGTCGCTCGGGCGGACAATTATAAAAACCTTAAGAAATTAAGGTTTTTATAATTGTCCCCAGAACAGGAGATTATTATAACAATATTGTCCGACCAAAGTTATATGAAAGGGCTATATAGTCAGTTGATTTTTGTTAAGGCGTTGCAAAGAAATAGTTACTGTCTAATTTTCTCTCATTGAGAATTTTTGCTCTTGGTTCATCTTGTGAAAAAACGAATCAGGGTCATCCATTAGTTTTTCATAACTTCCGTTCTCAACTACTTTTCCGTTTTCCATTACAGAAATATTATTAGTATATCTTAATGTTCCGAGCCTATGAGCAATTATTAAGAAAGTTTTTTCTTTACCATATTTTCCTAATAGTTTTTCCATTACTCTTCCTTCTGTCTCTGAATCAAGGGAAGAAGTGGCTTCGTCTAATATCACAATTGGTGCATTTTTATAAATTGCCCGAGCAATACCTAAGCGTTGCCGTTCTCCACCAGAGAGCATATAACCCTTTTCTCCTATTAAGGAATCAAGACCATTGGGTAATTTATTAATGACTTCTTTAAGCTGAGATATTTCTACGGCTTGATTCAAAAGATCCACGTCTAGATTACGCATCATCGTAATATTCTCTCTCAATGATAAATTGAAAAGTTCTGTCTCTTGTAGCACAACCGTTATCTTGCTGAGTGTTTCGTTATGTGAAATTGAGTAATAATCTTTTTCACCTATTTTAAATTCTCCAGACTTTATGGCATATAGTCCAAGAATAATTTTTGCTAAAGTAGATTTACCTGAACCAGAAGATCCAGCGATACCAACTTTTGAATTTCTTTCTAAGATTAGAATAAAATCTTTAAGTCCTGCTTGTCCTGAACCATATTCCATTGATGCATTTTTAATTTCAATTTTATTCCAATCTTTGGGGAATTTCTCATTACCAGTTTTAATAAATTCTGTTTCTTTAAAAATTGGCATCATCTGACCTATGCCTGAACGAATATCCAAAAGAGTAGTGTGTAAATCACTCATATCCCCCAAGACATCTCTGAGTTTTATATAATAAGTAAAAAATACTAAGATCATACCTATGGTAATACTTTTATCCATAACCCCATTACCTAAAATCAACAAAAATCCAACAAGCGTTAATCCATTTACAAATTGAAAGAAAAACCATTTTGTGTAAAAAGCCTTTTCTCTTTTGATAGAAATATCCCTAGATTTTTCCTCATTACTGGCAACACGCTTATTGACTCCATTTTCACCTCCTAAAGCTTTAATAGAGAACATGTTATTTGCTGACTCTACATATACACCGCCAGCTGATTGGTTGAGTTTATTAAACTCATTGCTTAACAAAAAAAGTTTCTTAGAAAAAACAAACTCTACAAAAATATAAATAACAAAATAAACAGAGACCAGTATAAATAATTTTATATCAACAAAAATAAAAATGATTAATGCCCCTACTGAATTTACAAACATTCCTAACATCTTATCTCCCAACAGGACCATAAGTTGCTTAATTGAATCACTTCCTGTAAATATACGTTGAATTTTATTGCCAGAATTTTCTTTATTGTGCCATTCAAGAGAAAATTCAGTCAGCCTTTCAAAACCCGATATTCTGGCTTGAGCTCTGCATTTTTGACCTATAACAGCCACAACTTGTTTACTATAAAGACGGATAAGTGAAACAACAAGATAAGAAACACCAAGAAAAATAATATATTGGTAAAATAGTTTCAGAGAATCTCCTTGAGAATAGTTATTAAAAAAATCAACTATTTTACCTACCACATACGCTGGCACCAATGAATAAGAAAGTACAATTAAAAGAATCGTAGAATAAAATACGAGCTTAGTTTTGTCTTCTTCCACAAAATACCAAAGAGATTTTAGTATCTTACCCCATGACATGTTTTGCTCGTCTGTTTTTAGGTTATGCACCATCTTTAGATTATACCAGAAATCCACAGAAATTTGATTCCTGTTTAGGTTAAGCCATTGGAAAAGTTTTTAGCTTCCTGCACGTAGGACCATGAGTACATTTATCGGTCCTTACAGGACCAGTATCCCCATTCGTTTCGGTTAACACCGAAAAACGAATGGGGTTTCGATTCCTACACGCGACTGGAGCAGTTCAGTCGCTCGGGCGCACACTAATAAAAACCTTAATTCCTTAAGGTTTTTATTAGTG
>CAYRQO010000009.1:11418-12700 GCA_964426515.1 uncultured Candidatus Saccharibacteria bacterium
ATCGAACCTACGACCATCTCCTTAAAAGGGAGCTGCTCTACCAACTGAGCTACGGGCGCGTAACTATCTTCCATTAACCATATCAAAATACCATATTAACGTAATAAAATCAACCGTAATTAAAAATATGATATAATAAAAACATGAAAAATAACCACATAAATATTATAAAAATGGGCGGAACAATAGAATTTAGAGACTCTTCTTATGAAAAGATAAACGATCTGATGAAATTAGATGTATCAATTGAAGGTTATTTAAGTAATCTAATTAGCCCACATTTTACATATAATATTGATGTAGTGTGTGAAAAAGATAGCCGTGATATAAATCAAGAAGACCTAGTAAAATTATGGGAAACAATTAGAATATCACAATATGAAAAAATATTAATAACCCATGGAACTTTTACCATGAAAGATACGGCAAAATATTTGGAAGATTTAATTTCTGGAGAAAATATAAACAAAAAAATTATTATTACTGGAGCGATGGTACCAATTGTTGGATTTTCAATATCGGATGCAGGGTTTAATCTTGGTTATAGTATAGCTTCTTTAAATAATGTTGAGCCTGGAGTTTATATTTGTATGAACGGAGGTATTTTTAGGGCTGATGAAGTTGAAAAAAATATTGATTTATTAAGATTTGAATAAATTTATGAAACTAGAAACAAAAAGATTAATATTAAGAGAACCAAAAACGAGCGATTGGAAGGATATAGTTGAAGGTATTGGTGAATATGATGTTTGCAAATGGCTTTTCAATACACCGTATCCTTATACCAAAAACGATGCAGAAAAATTTCTTAAAAAGAAAATAGCGAAATGGAAACAGAGTATTAAAGATGATTATTTATTTCTCATAGAGTTAAAATCTGAGAAAAAAGTAATTGGAGCCATAGAAATTCTTAGAATAGATAATTTTTCCAAAATTGGTGAAACTGGCTCCTGGATTAATAAAAAGCATTGGAGGAATGGATATATAACTGAAGCAAAAATTGCTGTAAATGATTTTGCTTTCAATAAACTCAAATTAAGAAGACTTTATTCTCCTGTCTATTCAGAGAATAAAGCATCTAATGCAACTCAGTTAAAGATGGGTTATATCCTGGAGGGAACACAAAGAAAGGCAAAGAAACTTTTATCTACTGGTAAAATTCACGATGTTAATATGTATGGTTTACTAAAAGAAGATTGGAAAAAGAAAAGAATTAGTTTAGTTAATAAAATAAAATAATATGGCGGCTTTTTTTAGTTATCTATTTTACTTCATAGCCGCA
>CAYRQO010000010.1:0-4515 GCA_964426515.1 uncultured Candidatus Saccharibacteria bacterium
AATTTTCCATTCTTTCTAATTTTACGTCCGTGCTTGTTAGTGTGGACAGATTTACCATTATTTAAATTACAAATAGCAACTGCTATTCACTTGAAAGTATAGCATATTATATGAAAAAGTCAATATGTAAAAATTTTGTGCGGAATAGGAGAATCGAACTCCTGCCCGATGCTTGGTAAGAACCATTTCTACAACTAATCTAATTCCTCGATTTAATTATCAAAAATTCTTTTAACCCAATTCCAAAAACCATGATCAACCCTCTCTAATTCATCCGAATCATTTTTTGTCTCTTCCTCAACTATTGTTACCATTTTTTCACCTTGTTTGACAACTGGATATTTCTCTCTAATTATCTCTTCTCTCCCTTCTTCAGTCTCTAATTTTGAAATATCATTCGAAAGAGCTATCTTCTTTTCTTTTAAACTATTTATTTCATCTAAGGTTAATTCTTTTATCTCGGATGTTTCTCTTTCTTTTTTTATTAAATCAATCATTTTATAGCCAAAAAAAATTAAAATAAAAAAAAGAACAACCAGAGCCACAGGTGAATGCCAAAACTTATAACTATTTTTCTTTTCTTTTCTCATAATTAATGATAGTATTATAACATGAATTTCAATTCAAAAAATAAAAAAAGAATCGAACGGGCTTTTGCCGTTGTTTCTATCCTTGTCATCATTAGTATGATACTTCTCTATATTCCAGGACTTTTGGGCTAATTATTTGCCCCTCGCATCATTTTCAAGAAGACATCGTGAGAGATGTTTATTTTTGCGTTAGCTTGCATTCTTTTTTTGCCCTTCTTCTGTTTTTCAAGTAACTTCTTTTTTCGACTGACATCTCCCCCACCGACAACTTTACTTCCATGCATTAAAACATCTTTTCTAAAAGCCGAAAGCGATTCAGAAGCAATAATTCGACCCAAAGCTTTACCTTGGATTTTAAAAGCAAACTGTTGTCTAGGAATAATATCTTTCAATTTTTCAACTTGACTCCTAGCTTCTTCTTCAACTTTTCGTCTTGAAACAATTCGGCAAAAAGCGGCCATCGGTTCGTCGGCCACAACAATATCAAGCCGAACGACATCGGCAACTTTGTATTCGCTTATTTCATAAGAAATCGAAGAATAGCCCGAGGTAATACTTTTCATATCATCAAAAAAATTGCGCATTAATTCTCGAAGTGGCATTTCTAAATCAATAGAAGATCTGTTGTCACCAAAATTATCTGTTTGTTTAACCTCTGCTTCGTGGTCATATAAAAACGGCATCAAAGAACTAATGTAAATAGAGGGTGTAATGATTTTAACATTAACCCATGGTTCGTAAACCTTTACAATATTGCCATCATCCGGAAAAAGGTGGGGTGAATAAATTATTTCTTCTTTACCATTACGAAGTGATACTTTATATGTGATGGACGGCATAGTCACAATTAATTGTAAATTAAATTCACGATTTAATCTCTCAGTTATAATCTCCAAATGAAGCATGCCCAAAAAACCACAACGGAATCCCCTACCAAGTGAACCAGAATTTTCTTCTTCGTAAGAAAAAGATGAATCAGATAAGCGTAAACGCCCTAAGGCTTGTTTTAAATTTGGAAAGTCATCCTGACTCTCAGGATAAATCGAAGCCCAAACAACTGGATTTGGATTCATATAACCTGGCAAGGCTAGCATGGGTTTTTTTAAATACGTTATTGTATCTCCAACAGAGGCAATCCCGGGTTTTTTAATTCCTGTAATAATGTAACCAATCTCACCATTACTAATTGATTCTTTGGCTTCTTCCTCTGGTGAAAAAGTCCCCACTTCAAGTGAAATAAATTTCTCGGCCGAAACAGCAAACATTAAAGAATCGCCTTTTTTAAACTTGCCGTCGAAAACTCGAATATAAACTATCACTCCCCGATGATTGTCATATTTAAAATCAAAAACTAAAGCTCGGCCACTATTTGAAGACAAGACGATATCTCTCTCAACATGTGGATGAGGAATTCTTAAAATTATTTCCTTTAAAAGTTCAGGAACCCCGGCCCCCGTTTTACCCGAAACAAGTAATATAGTATCTGGATCAATGTCTAATAGCAGAGCCACTTCCATTTTAATTTCATCAACACGAGCAAGTGGTGAATCAATCTTGGAAAGTACAGGAATTATAACTAAACCCGAATCTCGTGCCATTTGTAGAGTCGTTAAAGTTTGAGCTTGAACACCTTGAGTTGCATCAACAAGTAAAATTGACCCCTCGACAGCTTTTAAAGCTCGTGAGACTTCATAAGAGAAATCAATGTGCCCCGGTGTATCAATTAAATTTAAAATATAATTTTCATTATTAACCTTATACTCCATTCGAACTGGTTGCATTTTAATTGTAATACCCCGCTCACGCTCTAAATCCATCGAGTCTAAAACTTGATCTTTCATTTTTCTTTTTTCAATTGTACCCGTCACTTCAATCATTCGATCAGCCAAAGTACTTTTGCCGTGATCAATGTGAGCAATAATTGAAAAATTCCGAATAAATTTAATATCCATAGGTCTATACTAGCAAAAAAAGCTTTAAAATAAAAGCCGACTCTAAAAATAACCTGTAATAGAGCAAGGTCTTGCCTTGCTCTATTTATAGCTCGCCTTGTTCTGGGGCGATGACGCGATTACGCCAGAATTTATTGCGAAGAGCATGGACAATATCAATAAACTCTCTATTTTTTAATATACTTAAAATTATTACTCCAACAATTAAACCTAACGCCCCTGAAATAAATCCCTGAAGGAAAATTCCCTTACCGGTATTAATATCAAAAATACCATCAAATAAACCAAGGGAAAGATAGGCAACTAATCCTATCGCCAAAGCACTGACAAAACTTTCAATAAAAGTTCGAGAAAGATTAATATCATGATTTGAAAGAAAATCTTTTTTAAATAAAATCCAAATTAAGAAAAAATTAAGTAGCGACCCTAAAGCATAAGCAAGTGGCAAGGCCAGCATGATAGTCCCAGGAACACTTTCCACTCTTAAAATAACTTCTAATTTAGAAAGCACCATTGGATAATTTTTAAATACAAAAATTAAAATCTGAGCGATAACTATTACCATTATTGATGAAAAAACGTTTATAAATAAAGGTTTTTTTGTATTGCCGGCTGCATAATAACCACGGACAAATAACAAAACAAGTCCTTGAGAAAAAAGCGAAACAACAAATAAAGCAACAGAAGCGGCTGTTAAACGAGTGTCGGCCCAAGTAAAAGTATTTGAACCTAAAATAACTCGAACAATTTGGGCTCGAAGAACAATCAATAATGTAATCACGGGGAGAGACCAAAATATTATTTGCCTAGCGGCTAAAAGAATTTGGCTAATAAAATTATCCATATCTTTCATTGAAAATGATTTAACTAAAATTGGAAAAGCTGCAACTGAATATGAAATACCGATGATTCCAACGGGAACTGATTGTAAATTATATGCAAAAGTAAACAACGAGATTGAACCTTGTTTTAGATTTGAAGCCATCGCAATCATAAATATAAAAGCTAAGCTATTACACGAAAGAGTCAGAGTTCTTGGAGCTGACAATTTAATAACTTGATATATTTCAGACCAATTAATTTTAAAAGTAAATCTTGGTAAAAAATTATGATTAATAACAACTGGAACTTGAATCAAAAAATGCATAAAAGCCCCAAGAATAACTCCAAAGCCCAACCCATAAATTCCAAACAAAGGATAAAGAAAAATAACCCCTAAAAGAATACCAACATTATAAAAGACTGGCGACAAAGAAAAAACAAAAAAATTCCTAAACAGCTGAGTCACTGTCCCAATAAGATTGGATAAGCCTATTAATATTGGTGAAATCAACATTATGCGACTAGTTGTAATTAATAGACTAATTTGTTCTTCATTGAAGCCTGGAGCAATATAAGGGGCAATAAAGGGCATTAAAACGGCAATTAAGACACTGGCCCCAATCATAAAAAGCATATAAGCGCTAAAAACATTGTTCATGAAAGTCCGAGCTTTAAGATTCGAACCATTATTGGCATTAATCTTTTCCATTAAAAACGGCATCAAGACTGTAATAGAAGCAAGTGAGGCAATAGAAATATACAGAAAATCTGGTATTCTAAAAGCCGCATAATAAATATCGAGCATTGGCCCAACACCCACAATGTGAGCCAGCGTTCGATCCCGAATTAATCCTAATATTTGCGATAGCAAAGCAAAGCCGCCAAGTAATAAGGCGGCTTCGTTTACTCCCCGGAATTCTTTATTAAGAAATGTAAGAATACGATTAACCATTTAGACTACTATTGTTTTTCTTCTAATGGAGGTTTAGTATTTTTATCAAGATTATTTTTATCTACACTTTCAGTTTCTACTACTCCACTACCAATTGAATTTATAGCATTCTTTACTTCTTGATTATCTGGAGATAATTGATTTAAAATATTAAATTGAACTAAGGCATCACTTCCGCGTCCAACTTTTTTATATGCTT
>CAYRQO010000010.1:4525-12659 GCA_964426515.1 uncultured Candidatus Saccharibacteria bacterium
ATTCACATAACGATTATCTAAAATAACTGCTTTCTCAAAAGCACTAATGGCCCCTTGATAATCACTATTATTATAACGCAACAATCCTAATCTAAAGAAAACGGTTGGGTCATTTGGAGCTACTTCTCCGCCATATTCAGCTTTCTTAATAGCCTCAGCTAAATTGCCTTCATTTGTCTCAATCTGAACCAACAAGAAAATTGCATCAATATAATTAAATTTTAAAGCCAAGGATTGATCAATTAATTTTCGAGCCTCCGTATTATTTTTATTCACAAATTCAAGGGTAGCTTTAGCAAGTACAATTGATGGATTATTAGGAGCAATAACCATAGCTTTATCATAAGCCAAATTAGCACTCTCATAACTATTGGCCACAGAGAGAGGCACTAGCGTGGTATAGACATTTCCAAGATTCAAATAATTAATATATTGTTTAGGATTTTGAGCAACCGCTAATTCAGCATTTTGTTGAGCCAAATTTACAAGTTGTTGAAGTTCAGTTTTTAATGTGTCTTGAGAAATTTCTTTATCATTGATAAGCACATTGATCTTGCTTAGATATACCTGAGATAAACTTCGATAATAAATATCATTTTTATCTAAGGCGACAGCTCTTAATAACATTCCTTCTGATTTAGATAATGATTCCATTGTATTTTCACTGTTCAATGCTTTTGAAAAATAAACAATTGAAGTAAATTTTTCAATATAAACATATGTTAGAGAAATTGCCGCAACCATCAAAACCATTAGACCAAGTATTGAGAAAAAGCTATTGCGTGGGTCAGTCAAGAAAGAAAAACTCTTAACTGGAATAGCTTGTTTGTAAACCAAAACTCCAATCAATATACCACTTGAAGCAAAAGCTAACATTAATAGTATAATGTTGGGATTATAAACTATGATGGTTATCCAAGAATATATAGAAATCATCAAAGTAGTCATTATAAAATAATTTGACAGTGTATTTTGTAGTGCGATTTTAATTGACTGAATACTTCGAGCGACATAAATAACTAAAAATAGGGCAAAAGCCAAAAATCCAAGTAAGCCAGAAGTTACAGCAAAAGTCGTCAACAATGAATAGCCATTTGCAAAATCAGCGTTCCAAAAAACTGTTTGATTTATTTCTTTTGGTTGCCACATTGCCCAATCAATAGCAAAAGTATTTGGACCAGTTCCTAAAAGAGGATTGTGTTTAAAGGATTTAAAAGCAATTTGAGAAGTTGTAACTATTGAAGGACGAATATCGGGATTGTTCAAATTAATGTAATTTGAGATAAAATTACCCATTAAATTGCTTCCAATCAAAGAAACAAGCGATATAAAAACAATTATCAAAGAAGTAAAAGGAAATTTCTTTTTATGGCCTTCTTCTTGGATAATTTTTATTCCGGCATGCTGAATTGAAATACTATAAACAAATATTATTACTGAAAATAATCCGAGCAATATCCAAACAAGAGAAGCATTAATGATAATTAAAAATACCATCCCTAGTACCAACAATAAATATTGCGCGATTCTAAATATTAATTTAGTTCTTAGAAGTTCGATAGTAAAAACTGACAACAAAACCATTAAACCAAGTACAAGGGCAAAATTATTCCAACTTCCAACTAAATTACCAGATGAAATACCTTGTAATAATCCTGGCAAAAAATTATTAAAACCAAATAAGATATTTAATAATTCAAATATAACTAAAACCAATCCTGAGACAAATAAAGCTCCGATGAAGTACCATAAACGTTTTTCTGTCTGAAAATAAATTGATGACAAGAAAAAAATTATATACAAAATAAGCATTGAACCAAATGTTCCAATCTCAAAACCACTACCAAAAAGTGATACATATAAAGATGAAGAGAAAAATGAAGAAATTAAAAAAACTAATGGTATGATTCCTGCGAATAAGATTAATTTATCTTTCGGAACAACAAATTTACCATCTCCTAATCTTGAGATTAACCAAAAGAATAAAGATAGGGTTGCTCCAATAGACAAAAGAAAACCCTTACTAGCCTCAAGAGTAACCGGAGAATAAGGAACAAAGAAAAATATACACACAGATATGGTTAAAAGAAGGATAACGATTGACAATTTATTAAAGAATGCTACTTTTTTTGATTCCATTGTTTTTAGCTCACCATAATTTAAAAGATGGCGAAAATAAATATTGATAATATGACCTTATTATTATACACAATAAACACTCTAAAGACTAGACGACGATATTCACAACTCGACCCAAAACATATATGAACTTTTTAATTTCCTTATCTTTAATCCAAGGAATAATATTGGGCTCAGAAATAACTATTTCTTTAATTTTCTCTTCAGAGATACCAGCTAAAACCATTATCTCAGATCGAACCTTACCATTAACTTGAATTGCAATTTTTATTTTTTCATCAATGATTTTATTTTTATCCCATTTAGGCCACGAAGAAAGATGTATACTTCCGGCGGGAAGAGACCCTGCCTTAAGGGATCCCAAGGTAAGGCCTTCCGGTGCCAAAAGTTGTTGATACAATTCTTCCGTCATATGTGGAGCAAAAGGAGCCAAAATTTGTAAAAACATTTTAAAATCTTTCCTTGTCACACCGTAGCCTTGAGCGAAGGTGGATTCCATCTCATTAACCAATATCATCATTGAAGAAATTGCTGTATTAAAAGCAAAATTTTCTATATCTTCACTAACTTTTTTAACGGTTTTATGTAAAATTTTTTCTAATTCAGGGGAACTTTCTTTATCATTAATTTTTTCTTTAATTCGATAAACTTTTTCAATAAAACGACGAGAACCAATAATACTTTCAGTTGACCACGGTAAACTTTGTTCAAATGGGCCCATAAACATTTCATACACTCGCAGTGTATCCGCCCCATAATTTTTAACAATATCATCTGGATTAATAACATTATTCCATCTCTTACTCATTTTACGGCCATCTATTGCTAAAACCATACCGATATTTTTCATTTTTTTAAATGGTTCTTTAAACGGGACATAATTCATATCATAAAGAAAATTATTCCAGAAACGCGAGTATAATAAATGCCCAGTGGCATGTTCTGCCCCACCCACATACATATCGACATCTCTCCAATAATCAATGGCTTTTTTTGAAGCAAAATTTTTAGAGTTTTGCGGGTCCATATAACGCAGGAAATACCAAGAAGACCCTGCCCAGCCCGGCATTGTATTTGTCTCATAGCCTTCTTTAGTCCATGACTTTACGGAAGCTAGTGGCGACTCTCCTGTACCAACTGACTCATAAGATTTAACATTCGGTAGTTCAAGTGGTAAATCTTTTAATTTTAAGTCATTTATTGTGCCATCTTGATTGTGACGAAGAGGTATTGGCTCACCCCAATATCTTTGACGAGCAAAAATTGCATCACGCATTTTATATTTGGTAACCATCTTTCCACCAACTTTTTTCGTTATTTCAACCGCATCAACAAGAGGCTCATCAATAATCGGTAAATTATATTTCTCGGCAAATTGTTGATCTCGAATATCGTGTTGTGGGACGGCCATGACTGCCCCTGTCCCATAAGTTGCGAGTACATAATCAGCGACCCAAATTGGAATCTCTTCACCATTGGCTGGATTAATTGCCATGACTCCCTTTAATTCTACACCAGTTTTTATTTTGTCATTTTTTGTTCGCTCTTCATCTGTTTTGTTTTTTACTTTCTCAATATATTCTTTCACTTCATCCCAATTTGAAATTCTTGGTTTAATTTTTGATATCAAATAATGTTCAGGAGCAAGCACTACATACGTCGCCCCAAAAATTGTATCGGCGCGAGTCGTAAAAACTTTAATTTTCTCTAAATTGGGTATATTTTCTCTTGCACATGGGCAAAAACTAAATTCTATTTCACTACCCTCACTCTTTCCAATCCAATTTTTTTGAATTTCTTTTATATGATCACTCCACTCTAAGCTATCAAGGCCAGAAAGAAGCCGATCGGCATAGGCCGTAATTCTCATAAACCACTGACGCATTAATTTTTTCTCAACAGGATAACCACCACGTTCAGAAATAGGATTGCCTGACTCGTCGTTTATAATTTCATCATTGGCTAAAACAGTTCCCAAATGCTCACACCAATTTACTTCACTATATCCTTCGTAAGCCAAACGATACTTCATTAAAATATCTTGTTTTTCTTTTTTAGAATAATTTTTCCAATCCTTGGCCTTAAAAATTTTTGTATCATTACTACAAAATGCATTTACTTTTTCGTTACCACTTTTTTCAAAAATGGCGACGAGCTCATCTATTTTGCGAGCTTTATTTTTTCCATTATCATACCAAGAATTATAAATTTCAAGAAAAATCCATTGCGTCCATTTATAATATTTAGGATCTGTTGTATTTACTTTACGTGACCAATCATAAGAAAGACCAATAATCGAAAGCTGGCGTTCAAAAGTTTTAACATTCTCTTCCACCGCTTTTCTGGGATGAATCTTGTGCTCAAGTGCGTATTGTTCAGCTGGTAGTCCAAAAGCATCATAACCCATAGGATGAAGTACATTGTAGCCTTGCATTCGCTTCATGCGAGCATATACATCACTCCCAATGTAACCCCTAGGGTGCCCAACATGAAGTCCAACACCAGAAGGATATGGAAACATATCAAGAACATACATTTTCTTACTCCGACTGGCCGTTGCTTTGGCGGAGGAGGCTTTTGGATTTTCGGTTTTATAAATTCCGTTATTTTCCCATTCCTTCTGCCACTTTTTTTCAATTTTATTATGATCGTAATTTTGCATTTTTTATTTTACATTTGTTTTTGGAAAAGGTGGGTAAATATCTTTATCTATTGTTCGAGTAAAACAAGTTCGTCCAATTTGATGATCCCAGGAATCATTTAAGCCACTTGGATAAGGCTCCGACGAAACAGCCACATCTGTTTTTCCTACATACATAGGAGAAATTCCTCCATAATTACCCTCCTGCCAACCCTTTGGCATCGGAGCCTTAAATGTGGCACACAATTCAAAAATTAATTTATCTCTTGCAATATATTCATACGACAAACCTTTTTCAAATTCTGGATCAACTGGCAATGAATAGCCAGTCAATGGATTTGATAATTCAGTTAATGTTGTTGGCAACTTTTCTTTTTGTTGCCAATAATTAATCACTTGGTATTGAATGTTTTGTAAATCAGCCACTCTCCTGTCATCGAGTCGCCAAGCGCGCTGTTCTTTAGGACTACCCATAATTGAAAAACTCCAAATAATTAATCCCAAGAAAAGAATCATTGAAATAATTCCAATAAATAAGCCCCATTTTTTTGACCGAGGACTATTAAAATTAACATTTCGCATTTTTAGGGAGTAATAAAAATCAACTAAAAATCCAACGATAAGGGTCCCTGAGACTTTATAAATAAATCGAGAAGTAATTTCACCCGAAACAAAATATTTAACTAAAGTTACTAAATCAATGACAATCATCAAGCTAGCTAAAAATAAAATCAAGTAGATCATCCATTTCCGAATTGTTAAATTTTGATGACCTATATCTTCTCTTGATTCTCGGAGCCAAAAGTATGAGATAAGTATAAAAATTGGGAAAAATATAATTAAGGTTGCAAGTGAAGCACGGATGGCTTCAAAATTATAAGAATTGTAGCCATATTGATAAACCGAATTTAAAGCATCCGGGAATTTTTTATTAAGTGATTCAAACAATAAAACTAAAAATGAGGCGACGCTAGTAATAAGTGTGACAATAACTCCTAAAGATATAAAGAAAAACCTTGGGGTTAATCTTGAATTTTTCATTGTTGTTTCCATAATAACTTCATTATATCAGAATTTGGGTGTATAATAAACCTTGTTATGAAGCGTTTAAAAACCAAATCAAATGACACGCTTGAGAGAGCTTCGATCTTGGCAACCCGTTGGGTTGGCTCGACAGCTTCCCTTTTAATTCATACCGCTCTTTTTATTGCGTCTTTTTCGTTGTATTTTTATGGTGTTCAAATAGATAAAATACTCTTAGTTGTCACCACCCTTGTCTCACTCGAGGCCATTTACCTTTCGATCTTCATTCAAATGTCAGTAAATCGTCAAGCCAAAAGACTTCACGCCGTGGCTCGTGATGTCGAAGAAATTCAAGAAGATGTCGATGAGATTCAGAAGGATGTGGATGAGATTCAGGAGGATGTGGAAGGAATTGAAAAAGATGTCGATGAGATTCAGAAGGATGTGGATGAGATTCAGGAGGATGTGGATGAGATTAACGAAGAAGACGAAGAAGAAGAGAAAGAAGAAAAAAAGGATGATGAAATAATGAAAAGAATAGAAGATTCACTTGGAAAATTAATTGAAGAAGTTATAGAGCTAAAAAAACAAAATAAAACAAAGAAAATAATTAAGGCAAATAAAAAGAGTAGCAAGTAGCTACTCTTTTTATTTATTACAACACACTTTTTTCCATTTCACAGATCAAACCTGAGAAATTTTAACTTCACCTTGTCTTAAAATTATAAATTTATTATTCTGATATTTAATTAAAGTAGAGGGTTTAGATTCTTTTCTACCACCATCAATATATAAATCAATCTCATTGCCAAAATATCTTTTGGCTTCAGCTATTTTACTTGCAGGTCTTTCCCCTTGTTTATTGGCACTTGGTGCAACTATTGGGCCTACTTTATCAATTAAATCATATAAATTTTTATTTTTCGGCCCAATCATTCTAAATCCATTATAATTATGTCCCCCTCGAAGATGTGAAAATTTATTAGACGAATGAGATAATTCAACACTTACTTTTCCAGGCCAAAATTTCGAAAAATTTTTGGCCTGTTCTTTATTGATATTTATTCCAAACATTTTTAAATTTTTATAAGAATTTATTAAAACAATAAGAGGTTTATTTTTACTTCTACCTTTTATTTTATATATTTTTTCTACCGCTTTTTTTGACTTTACACTAGCTACAATCCCATACAAAGTATCCGTCGGCAGTATCACCACTCCGTCTTTTACCAAAACCTCTTCTGCTTTTTGCCAATTGTTTTTCATATAACTAAATAATATTTAATTCTTTAAATTTATTTTTTAAATCTTGATTATTTTCAAATAAAACTGGAGTAAAACCAACCTTTTCTGCATTAATAAAATTTTTTTCAAAGTCATCTATAAAAATTAACTCCTTCGGATTAATTTCTAATTTATTACATAATATTTGGAAAATTTCTACACTGGGCTTTATAAAACCAACATCTTCCGACATTAACATTACTTCAAAAAAAATACTAATCCCTTCTTTTTTAAGAGTATTTTTTAAATTTGAATAATTATTACTCAAAAGGGCTATTTTATATCCATGATTTTTTAATTCTTTAATAAAATCTAGTAATTCATAATTATATTTTTTATCAGGCATAGAAGAATCTATAAATTCAAAAAATTCTTTTTCTTTATTTTCCCTATTCCATTCTTTAAGTAAAATTCTCCAAAAATCTTTTTTATCAATATCTGTTGTATTCAACAAATAGTTATGTTTAAGATAAATATCAAAAAATGTTTCTCTACTTATATTTAAGATTCTACAAGTATTTAATGTGAAATCTGAACCAGAAGATTGGGTTATAACTCCACTATAATCAAACCCTATGGCTTTATATTTTTGCTTATTTATCATCATTATTATTTCTCTATAATTAGATCTTGAACCATATTATACCAATATGAAATAGCTCCCGGATCTTCTTCTTTGTTCAAAATTTTTTCTATCTTATAAAATGGGTTCAGAAAAATATTATCATTCTTATTTGATTTTATCTCAACTCCCCACCGATTATATTGTTCATTAAATTTCCATTCTCCATTAAATATAGATTTCAAACATTCACCTAAAAATGATCCATAGTATATATATAATTTATTAAACTTTTCATCATCAATATCGTCATATATTTCTTTGCTCTCAAACATTTTATCAATCTTCAACATTGAATCTAAATCAGTCGAAAGATTAAGATCTTTTAAGATCAAAATTAATTGTTCACTTGCCTGTGTAAATAAATATGGATCTATTTCTTTATTTTCAGTCGGATGCATTTTACAATAAATTACTTCTAAATT
>CAYRQO010000011.1:0-12314 GCA_964426515.1 uncultured Candidatus Saccharibacteria bacterium
GAATTAAAATATCAATTTATATTAAATAGATATCAGCCATGGCTGATATTAAAAATGGAATGGAATATACGGAAGAAAAAAGAAATTGTCAGAATTGTAAAAATGACTTTTTAATCGAGCCAGATGATTTTTCTTTCTACGAGAAAATTAAAGTTCCGCCACCGACTTTTTGCGTAGAATGTAAAGCTCAACGACGTTTAACTTATAGAAATACCCATTCTCTTTATAAAAGAAAAGATAGTTTTTCGGGGAAAGATTTAATTTCAATATATTCAGCCGATAAAGATTTAACAGTTATTGATCAAAAAATCTGGTGGGGTGATAGCTGGGATCCATTTGAATATGGGATAGAATATGATTTTTCGCGAACTTTTTTTGAACAATGGAAAGATTTTCGTAATAAATTTCCACTGCAAAGCATGTCAAATTCTAGAGCCACTAACAGTGATTATTGTAACGTAGCGGAAGAAAGTAAAGATAGCTATTTAGTTTCGGCTTCTTGGAAAATAGAAAGAGTTCTTTATTCTGATGGAGTTTCAGATATAAAAGATTCTATGGATTTGCACGTTGTTCATCGGACTGAATTTTCATATGATGATGTCGTTTGTACTGATTCCTATCAACTTTTTTATATTGAAGTTACTCTTAGTTGTGTTAATTCATTTTTTCTTTATGATTGCCGTGGTTGCACAGATTGCTTTATGTCTTCAAATCTTAGGAATAAGAGCTATATTATGAATAATATTCAATATTCCAAAGAAGAATATAATGAAAAATTAAAGATAATGAATTTAGGAAGTTATGAATTTATAGAAAAAAAGAAAAATGAATTTGAAATAATGAAATTAAAATCAATTCATCGTTTTTCTAATATTATAAATTCTTATGAGGTAACAGGAAACAATATTGATCATGCCAAAAATTGTCAGAATTGTTTTGATATTTCAGATGGACTTGAGGATTGTAAAAATGTTTTTTGGTCGGTCAAAAATACTAAAGATGTTTTTGATTCAGGTCCAGGGATTGGAATGTTACAACTTGGATATGAATGTTTTGATACTGGAGCTGGAGGAGGAAATTTATTATTTGATAGTGTTGTTTATTATGCTGAGAATGTTCATTATTCTTTTAATTGTTATGGCTCATCAGATTTATTCGCCTGTATTGGACTTCGAAGTAAAAAATATTGTATTTTAAATAAACAATATACAAAAGAAGAATATTTTAAATTAAGAGAAAAAATAATTAAACACATGTCTGACATGCCATATGTGGACTCAAAAAGTAGAATATATAAATATGGTGAATTTTTTCCAAGTGAATTATCTCCTTTTGCTTATAATGAAACAGTGGCTCAGGATCTATTTCCATTAACGAAAGAACAAGCCCTTGAGCGAGGTTTTAAATGGAAAAAAGAAGAAATTAGAAATTATCAATCAACAATTAGATCAAAAGATTTATTAGATGATATAAAGCAAGTAGATGATAATATTTTAAATGAAATTATTGAATGTGGGCATAAAGGTGAGTGTAACGATAGATGCTCAACCGCCTTTAAAATTACTCCCGAAGAATTATCTTTTTATCGACGTTTCAATATTCCACTACCACGAATTTGCTATGGCTGTCGTCATTATAGCCGTTTGCATAAGCGTAATCCAATGAAATTATGGCACCGGGTGTGTATGAAAGAGGGATGCAGTAATGAATTCGAAACAAGTTATGCTCCTGAACGATCAGAAATTATTTATTGTGAGCGTTGCTACCAAAATGAAGTTATTTAAAGAGGCTTGTCCCATAGCAAGTAATCTTTGCTATGGGGATGATTTGAATAATATAAATATGGTATACTAAATAGTATGCATGTTGATGAAAAAACAATTATAGATCTTCTTAATAGTTCTGGATTAGTGACGAAGACAGATATTTCTGTTGCTCAAAAAAAATCACAAGAAACAAATCAACCATTAGGTTCTATTTTAGTTTCTAGTGGTAAATTAACCGAAAAAGATTGGAATAAAATTCAAGCTTTGTCTTTAGGAATTCCTTTTATTAGCTTAGAAGGAGAAAAAATTGATCCGAATGTTTTAACATTAATTCCTGAGCCGATTGCTCGGAGTAATAATATTATTGCTTATAAAAAAACAAGTTTAGGGCTCGAGGTAGCAATGCTTGATGTTGAAAATTTACCGGTTTTAGATTTTATTAAAAAGAAAGTCGGAGTTAGAATTTTACCTCGTATTACCAGTTCGGCCTCAATTAAAGAAGCTCTGAACCAGTATAAAAAAAGTTTACAAGCTGATTTTGAAGATATAATTAAAAAAGAAAGTAATTCAATTAAACCAATTTCTGAAGGAGAGACAGGTGGATCAGAAGAAAAAACCGAAAAAGAATTAAAAGAATTAGCGGAAGATATTCCAATTGTTAAAATTGTTGATACTCTTATCTCTCACGCAATTCTTCAAGGTGCTTCAGATATTCATATTGAGCCATGCGAAGAATCTTTGGTTGTTAGGTATCGAATTGATGGAATATTGCACGATGCCATGGTCTTACCAAAAGATACATCATCAGGTATTGTAGCTCGCATTAAAGTTTTAACAAATTTAAAACTTGACGAAAAACGACTTCCTCAAGATGGCCGTTTTAAAATAGTTAATGAACAAGGAAGTGTTTCTTTTCGTGTTTCAACCTTACCAACATATTTTGGTGAAAAAACAGTTATCCGTATTTTGCGAGAAAACTCAAAAGGTTTTTCGTTGGAAAGTCTTGGTTTTCATGGGGAAGCTCTAGAGCGAATTCATGATGGGATGAAAAAAAGAACTGGTATGCTATTAGCCGCTGGTCCAACAGGTTCTGGTAAAACGACGACTCTTTATACTATGCTTGATATTTTAAACACTCCGGATGTCAATATTTCAACCGTCGAAGATCCAATTGAGTATCAAATGGCCCGAATCAATCAAACTCAAACTAAATCAGAAATTGGTTTAACATTTGCCAATGGTCTTCGAACTTTACTTCGTCAAGATCCGGATATTATCATGGTGGGGGAGATTCGAGACGGTGAGACAGCTTCTTTGGCTGTTAATGCGTCCCTGACTGGGCACTTAGTTCTTTCAACTATCCATACGAACTCGGCGGCCGGAGCCATCCCTAGAATGGTTGATATGGGTGTTGAGCCATTTTTAATTGTTTCAACAGTTAAAACAGTTATTGCCCAAAGATTAGTTCGTAAATTAGCGGAAGGAAAAGAGAAATATTTTTTGACTGAAGCAGAAAAAAAGGCTTTGGAAAAAGTTTTAGATCTCGATCGGGTTCTTGAGTTTTTGAAAACGGAGAAAGTTGTCGAGGCTGGTGCAACCTGGGATAAGATTCCATTTTATCGAGCAAAACCCAACGAGGAATCAAAAGATGGATATAAGGGCCGAGTCGGTATTCATGAAGTTTTAAAAGTTACACCGATGATAAAAGAAATGATTTTAAAGGGATCCTCAGTTGATGAAATAGAAAATAGAGCCAAAGAAGAAGGCATGATGACAATGCTTGAAGAGGGAATATTTTTGGTCGCCCAAGGGGTAACATCAACCGAAGAAGTTTTGCGAGTGGTGTCAGAATAGTGTCTCGCTAAAAGGACGGTTGCGAGACATGATTTCGCTAAATCAAAATGAAATTTAAATATAAAATTCAAAATAAAAATAATGAGATAATAGAAGGAATTTCCGAAGCGGCGGATAGATTTACTTTGGCTAGGGAGTTTCGAGAAAAAAATTGTACCCCTATTTCAATTGAAGAATTGAAAGATGGAGGGAAAGTTCCTCTTTTGAAAAAAAATCTTTTTGGCCGGATTTCTTTAGCTGAAAAAATTATGTTTACTAATAATTTAAGTGGAATGCTATCGGCGGGTCTTTCTTTAAATAGAGCACTATCTATTTTAGAAAAACAATCAACAAATTTAACGTTGAATAAAGTTTTACATGATTTGTCAGATGAAATAAATAAAGGGAATACTTTATCTGAAGCCATGAAAAAACATCCCAAGGTTTTTACGGGAGTTTTTATTCCTATGGTTCACGCCGGGGAAGAATCAGGTAGTCTGCCTAAAACTTTAATTGAAGTTGGAACAAATTTGAAAAAAGCCTATGATTTAAATAAAAAAATAAAAGGAGCAATGACTTATCCGACAATTATTCTTATTGCGATGATGGGTATTGGTATTTTTATGATGATATATGTTGTGCCAACTTTAACTAAGACATTCAAAGATTCTGGAACAGAATTACCTTTAACAACAAAAGTGGTTGTTGGAATTTCTGATTTTTTAAGTCAACACACTTTATTATTTTTATTAATCTTAGTTGTTTCAATTTTTTCAATTATCTTTCTTTTAAAAATTAAGGCTGTACACAGGCAGACCGATAAAGCTGTTTTATATATTCCAGTTATTGGTAATATTGTTAAAGAAGTTAATACGGCCAGAACGGCAAGAACCTTATCGTCATTGCTCTTGGCTGGAGTTAGTATCTCGAATGCTTTATCAATTACCGAAGAAGTTTTACAAAATGTTCATTATAAAGAATTGGTTCATAAGTCAATTACGTCGATTGAAAAAGGAATGGTCTTATCGGCCTCATTTAAAGAAAATACTTTTTTATATCCAGTGATGATGGGGGAAATGATTGAAGTTGGAGAGGAGACCGGGAATTTATCAAAAATGTTATTTGATATTGCTAATTTTTATGAATCTGAAGTTGATAATAAAACAAAAGATTTATCAACTATCGTTGAGCCAGTTTTGATGCTCTTTATTGGTGGGGCGGTTGGATTTTTTGCCGTCTCAATGATCTCACCAATGTATTCCGTAATGGAAAATGTTAAATAATTTAATATGAAAAAGAAAATAAACAGAGGAATAAGTTTACTAGAAATAATAATTGCTATTGGTATTATTGCTATAATAATGGCCATAGTTATTCCCAATTTTTCCCAATTTAATAAACAACAAGCCCTGCAGGTCACAAAAGAAGATATTATTTCTTTATTAAATGAAGCTAGAAACAGTACTATCTCTTCAAAAAATTCAACAAATTATGGGGTTCATTTCCAATCAGATCGGGCTATTTTATTTGCGGGATCAACTTTTGTTGATATGCCAGGAAATAAACAAATTAATTTTGATTCGGCGGTTACGATTCCATCAACAGGGGGGATTAATCTTGGTGGGGGTGACAATGTTATTTTCCAGAGAATTACGGGGGATACTTTGAATAATGGTACAATAGTATTACAATTAGTTAGTGATGCAACTAGACAAAAAGTTATTAGCATAAGTTCACTTGGAGTTATAAGCGCCAACTAAATGAAAAATATTTTTAATAAAAATATAAATTATAAAAATAAAGCTGGTTTTTCAGTTGTGGAAGTTCTGATTGCCTGCATGATTATGTCAATGATAATTTTAGCTTTAATGTCAGCTGCGACTAGGGGGATAGGACTTTCAATTAATGCTTTAAAAAAAGTCCAAGCAAGTAATTTGATTGAGGAGGGAATAGAAGTTATTAAAGCAACTAGAGATAATAATTGGACGACAATTGCGAATTTAAACACAGAGACAAAACAATATTTATCTTTTGATTCGAATTCCAATACATGGTCTTTAGGGGAAACACCCGTAGCTTTAATTGATGGTTTTGAGAGAGAAGTTATTTTTTATCCAGTTTATCGTGATAGTAATGATGATATTGCTTCCGTTGGAACACTTGATAGCGGAATTAAAAAAGTTACTGTTAAGGTTTCATGGGCGGGTTCTAATATGACAAATTCAAAAGAAATAACATTTTATTTAGCTAATATTTTTAATTAAATGAAGATACAAAATAAAAATCAAAGTAATAACCTAACGCCAAATTTTAAAAGAAATTTGATATGTGGGTATAGTATTATTGAGATCTTAGTTTATTTAGCTATTTTTACGGCTCTTTCGATTGTTGTTATTAATTCTTTTATTGTGATATTAAGTTCTTTCAATACAACAAATATGAATCGTAAATTACTTGAATCAGGCTCGGTTGTGATGGAGAGAATGTCTAGAGAAATTAGACAAGCAAATAGTGTTGATATTGCTGGTAGTTCGTTTGGTAGTAGCCCAGGAGTTTTACAATTAAATAGTACGGATGAAAGTAATAATGGAATAGTTATAAAATTTGCTGTCGTTGATCAGGCTCTCAATTTATATCAAGATGGCAATTTACTTGGCAATTTACTTGGCCAAAATGTTTCGATCACAAGTTTGATTTTTAGAAAAATTTCAACTACTAATAGTGAGGCTGCTAAAATTGAAATGACGTTACAATATTCTAAAGGTCAAATGATTAAGTCTGTAAATTTTTATGATACAATTGTTTTAAGGGGAGGATATTAGAAAGTTACGAATTAAAATCAAAAAATGAAAAAAGAAAAAAAAATTCAAAAAAACAAAGGCGCGGCTATGGTTGTTGTTGTTTTTTTCTTTATGTTTATAAGTTTAACTATTTTATTTGGAATCATTACCCCGGTTGTCCGAGAATTTAGTATTTCTAAAGATAATTTTGACTCGAAACAGGCCTATTTTATTGCTGAATCAGGAGTTGAAGATATTATGTATAGAGTTAAAAATAGCATGGAGGTTGGAACGATTGGTGTTGACCGAGTGATATATTTAAATGATTCATTCGTTTCTATCCCAACTGAATATACTGATATTGGTGGAGGACGGAAACAGATTACAACTATTGGGGATATCAATTCAAACCAACGTAAAATTAATTTAACCTTAAGTACGGCGAGTGGAGTCTCATTTAATTATGGGGTTTTAGTTGGACAAGGAGGAATAGAGCTAGATGGTAGTGGGACGATTAATGGAAATATTTATGCCAACGGTCCAATTACTGGAGATAGTTCAGCTATTATTACAGGTACGGCCATTTCAGCGAATAGTCCTTCTATAATTTCAGATCAGACGAATGGAACAGGCACACCAGCAAGTAATATTACTTTTGGGAACAATAATGGAACTCAAGATATTGCTCAAAGTTTTAGAGTGGCAACTTCGAGTCCCCTTAATAAAGTTCAGTTCCTGATTAAAAAAGTCAGCACTCCAAGTAATGCGACAATTAAAATTATGAATGATTCAAGTGGTAGTGTTGGTTCGACCGTAATAGCCAGTGGAACACTTTCTGCTTCGACCGTTACAACTTCATATGGCTGGGTTGAAATTTCTTTTACAACTAATCCACTTTTAGATACTTCAAAGACATACTGGTTGGTTATTGATGCTGTAACTTCAAGTACTAAGTATTATATAATTGGAGCGACAAATGGAGATAGTTATACAAATGGAGTAAGTAAAATCGGCAGAGTAGGATCAACATGGAGCAATACAACTCCATCGGGCCTTGATTATTACTTTAGTTTATTTCTTGGTGGAGTGAATGGTTCAATTACTGGTAATTCAGGTAGTCAATGGAATCAATTACACGTAGGGACAGTTTCTGGAACAGCCCAAGCCCACACAGTCAATTATACAAATGCGACTGGTAATATATATTGTAAAAGTGGAACAGGCAACAATAAAACGTGTATCGATCAACCAGATCCAGGCTATATTGCTTTTCCTGTATCAGAAGCAAACATGACAGAGTGGGAAACAGACGCCTTATCGGGGGGTACTTACACTGGAAATTATACAGTTGGTTGGGCAGGAGCAACATTGGGCCCTAAAAAGATCGTTGGCGATCTCACTGTTAGTGGTGGTGGGATTTTAACTGTGACTGGAAATCTTTGGGTTACAGGTAATATTATTTTAAACGGTGGAGCTACAATAAAACTAGCCTCTAGTTATGGTTCAAATGATGGGATTGTTATGGCAGATGGAACGATTACTGTTTCAGGAGGTGGTCACGCAAGTGGTTCTGGGATTGCTGGGAGTTATTTAATGTTACTTTCTAGGAGTGATTTAGCAACAGCAATGTCTATTTCGGGAGGGGCTGGTGCTGTCATTGCTTATGCTCCATATGGCACTATTACAATATCAGGGGGGGCAGCTTTAAAAGAAGCAACTGGTTATAAAATGTTGATTGAAGGCGGTTCGAGTATTACTTATGAATCTGGACTTACAAATAATAATTTCTCGAGTGGACCATCTGGTACATGGGGAATAGATAGCTGGGCGGAAACAGAATAATTTTTAGCAAAACAGCTATTTTGTGGTATAATTAGCTAATGAACAAAATTGTCATTGCTAATTGGAAGATGAATCCTGCCTCTCAAAAAGAAGCGGAATCTCTTTTTAAGGGTATATCGCAGAGCTCAAAAAAGGTAAAAAATAGCCAAATTATTATTTGCCCACCGCAACCTTTTTTATTTTTAGCTCAAAAATATAAAACTAAAAAAGTTTTTCTTGGTTCGCAAAATGTATCAAAAGATAAAAATGGTTCACATACCGGCGAAGTCTCAGCCGAAATGCTTTTTAATTTAGGGGTTCGGTATGTCATAGTCGGACATAGTGAAAGACGACTTTTGGGCGAGAATAATAAAATTGTTAACGAAAAAATATTAAATACTCTGAAATCAAAAATTCAGCCGATTCTTTGTATCGGCGAAACAACTCGTGATAAAGATGGATTTTATCTTTCTTTTATTAAAGATCAAATTAAAGAGTGTTTAAACAATGTGCCTAAAGCCCAAGTTAAAAATATAATTATTACTTATGAGCCAGTCTGGGCCATTAGTACTAACAAAACCCGTGAGGCAACTAAGGAAGAATTTATGGAAATGAAAATTTTCATCAAAAAAATAATTTCTGATATTTATGATGCGAAAATTGCCCATAGTTTACCAATTTTATACGGTGGATCGGTCAATGCTCTTAATGCCAAATCTTTTATATTTGATGGAGGAGCGGATGGATTATTAGTTGGTCGCGATAGTCTTAATTCTAAAAAATTTGAGGCCATATTGAATGTAATAAATTAAATATAATGAAATCAATTAATGATATTAAAAGTTTATCGGGTAAGAAAGTAATTTTGAGAGTCGATTTTAATGTGCCGACCAAAGATGGCAAGGTTTTAGATGATTTTCGAATTAAAAAAGCTATCCCGACTATTTTATATTTACAACAAAAAGGAGCTAAGGTTATCATGATCTCTCATTTAGGGGGGGAAGGCAAAGAAAGTTTTTCTTTTATAATTCCTGTGGTTAAAAAATATGTTAAAAATTTTGAATTTATTCAGACGCCAATTTTTTCAGATGCAACAGAAAAAAAGATAAATGAAATGAAAAAGGGTGAAGTTATTTTGCTTGAAAATCTTAGAAGTGAGACGGGTGAAAAGAAAAATTCTCCTTCATTTGCCAGAGCTCTTTCTCGTTATGGAGAAATATATGTCAATGAAGCTTTCCCTGAATCACATCGTGAGTATGCCTCGATTGTTGGTATTACCAAATATCTTGCTGGTTATGCGGGCTTACAGTTTATAAAGGAGATAGAAAATTTATCAAAAGTTTTCACTCCAGCTCACCCTTTTTTATTTATTTTAGGTGGAGCAAAATTTGAAACAAAAATTCCATTGATTAAAAAATTTCAAAGAGGGTCCGACAATATTTTTATTGGTGGCGCAATCGCTAATGATTTCTTTAAAGCTCGTGGCTATGAAGTGGGCATGTCTTTAACAGGACCGACAAATTTTCAAATTCCACTTTTGATGAAAAGTAAAAATTTAATTTTACCAATTGACGTAGAAGTAACAAAAAATTCTAAGAATCGTTTTATTCATCCAACTGAAGTGACGCCCGATGAGACAATTGTTGATATTGGACCTAAGTCGATTGAGAATTTGAAAGAATTAATCAATAAAGCTGAATTTATTTTATGGAATGGGCCACTTGGTAAATATGAAAATGGTTTTGGTGGAGCGACCGAAGAAGTTCTTAAACTTATTTCAAAAAGTAAAGCAATAAGTGTAATAGGAGGAGGGGATACAGCGGCCTTGATTACTAAATTAAAAATTGAAGATAAATTTGATTTTGTTTCAACCGGCGGCGGCGCCACCCTGGATTTTCTTTCCAAGGGCACTTTGCCGGGAATTAGAGTTCTAAAATAAAAAAATGCACAGGCAATGCTTGTGCATTTTTTATATGGCTTTGATAATTTTATTTAGAATTTTTTTGGCTTCTTGGTTTTTGTATTCTTTGATTGGGAAATCAGGAAGATTATCATTTTTGTATCTTGGAATTAAATGAACATGGAAATGGGGGACTTCGTTGCCGACAACGGACAATTGGACATAATCACATTTGAGACTTTTCTTCAGAACGAGCATCATTTTTTTGGCTAACTTATAAATATCGGTAATTATTTTATCTGGAGCTTCTTGCATCCAGACGACATGTTTTTTCGGAATTATTAATAAATGACCATGATTAACTGGTTTAATATCTAAAAAAACTAAGAATTTTTTATTTTCAAAAACCTTGTGGCAAGGAATTTGTCCTTTGGAAATCATACAAAATATGCAATTTGGCTTATGTTCGGTCATGAACCTATTATATGGTAAAATCATAAGTATGCCAAATCATATTGAATTACTTGACCTCTTGCTTAAAAATCGTGGAATCTCTGAAAATGATAGAGAGCGATTTTTAAATCCATCTTATGAAGATGGTCTTTATGACCCATATAAAATGAAAGATATGGAGCGAGTTTGTGTTCGGATTTTTGAAGCTGTCGAAGCGAAAGAAAAAATTTTAATTTATAGTGATTATGATTGTGATGGAATTCCAGCTGCAGTTATTATTACGGATTTCTTTAAAAAGATTAATTACCCTTTTTCGATTTACCCCCACACCAAAGAAAATGAAGTTTATCAAAACGCACAGGGTGCATCATTTTCTTATGGTGTGGGGGTATATATTCCAGACAGACACGATGAAGGTTATGGATTACATTTAGACGCTATTGATAAATTTATTGAAGACGAAGTGAATCTTCTAATTACTTTTGATTTGGGAATTACCGCCGTGGAAGAAACGGCCAAGGCCCAATCTGCAGGCATTGATGTAATTATTACAGATCATCACCTGCCACGTCGTAGCGAAAGCGAAGACGGGCAAGTCTCCGATGTTTTGCCACGAGCCTACGCTATATTAAATCCAAAACAAGAAGGAGATATATATCCAGATAAAATGCTCTGTGGGGCGGGCATTGCTTTTAAATTAGTCCAGGCTCTTATTTTGAAGTATGGAGAATATTGGAAAATAAATAATGGTTGGGAGAAATGGTTACTTGATATGGCTGGAGTGGCCACATTGGCTGATCAGGTGCCTCTTTTAAATGAAAATAGAGTTTTAGCATATTATGGTTTAAAGGTTTTGCAACGTGGCAAGCGTCCAGGCTTGGTTGAGTTGTTCAAAAAAGCTGGAGTTGATATTACAAAATTAAATGAAGAAGATATTACTTTTACACTTGCTCCACGAATTAATGCCGCCAGTCGGATGGCTGATCCAATGAAAGCCTTTGAAATGTTGGCCACAAATGATTTAGTTGAAGCTCGGACACTGTCTGATCATTTAGTAAAAATAAATGATGAAAGAAAAATAATGGTGGCTCACATCATGAAAGAAGTAAAAAATATTTTACATAAAAGGCCGGAAAAATCTTTGGTGGTGATTGGCAATCCAGCTTGGCGGATAGGCGTCTTAGGGATAATTGCGGCAAAAATTACAGAAGAGTATAAAAAGCCGGCTTTTGTTTGGGGTACCGATGGAGTGGGGCTCATTCGTGGCTCATGTCGTTCCTTTGGCGGAGTAAATTTAGTTGAAATAATGACTTCACTACCTCCAAATAGTTTAATTGAATTTGGTGGGCATAAAGGAGCTGGAGGATTTTCTGTCTCTCACGAAGAGATTCATTTTCTAGAAGAAAGACTGCTGAGTGTTTTTGATAATCAAATAGAGATAATTGAGCAAGAGGTAGATTATATTATTGATGCCAATGTTTTAATTGACGATGTGACAAATGAAAATTATAATGTCATCAAAAAATTAGCACCATTTGGAATGGGAAATCCCAAACCAATATTTTTATTTAAAAATATAAATATTTTTGCTATTAAAGAATTTGGAAAAGAAAAAAATCATTTAGAATTATCTTTTAAAAATAGTCGGGGGAAAATAATTAAAGCGATCGCTTTTTTCAAGACCAGAAATAGTTTCGAACCCGTCCTGACAGAAGGAAGCAATATAAATATGGTGGCGACATTTGAAAAAAATAGTTTTGC
>CAYRQO010000012.1:0-11675 GCA_964426515.1 uncultured Candidatus Saccharibacteria bacterium
GAGCACCTCATTTGCAATGAGGGGGTGGCAGGTTCGAGTCCTGTAGGGTCCACCCTAGAAAAAAGAGACATGCGAAAGCATGCCTTTTTTCTTGGGCGGACCCTAGGAAAGCACCTTCGTGCTTTCCGTGCAAGACGAGAAAACCTTGAGTATATTTTTGAAAATTAATATTTTCAAAAATACGAAAGGTATACTGTCCATGTAATGGAAGAGTCCTGAGTTTAACCACGAGCTGCGGTCACAAGTACTTATGTATAATTTGAGCTTCGCGAAAAATTATACTTAATAACTCGCGATACACAATATTTGCTTTCCGTACAGGACGAGAAAACCTTTTCGTTACAAATTTAAATTTATCGAAAAAGTATACTGTCCATCACAACGCTTTAATTAAATACTCCAATTCTTTAGCAAATTGATTCCAGAATTAACCAAATTTAATTTCATATTTCTTCATTAGTATTATTTAATATATAAACAAATAGAGCTCATCACGAATGACAAGCTCTATATTTACGAAAGTGCAAATGATTATCTGCATACTTTCTTTAGAAATTCATTATAACCAAACGTAGCCTCATCTACTCCTTTCCATGTTCCATCAAGTTCAAGATAATATGGATGCATTGTATTCGGACTGATGCAATAACCAAAGAAATGTTTCTGATCTTTAATGCCTTTTTTGTAAGCCCAAACACTAATTTGACTGACTGTTCCTTTTGTTGATGGTTTACCTTCAGTATCCCGCCTGGTTGTAATCATTGCATGGCGGTTTCCTTTACTGTCAAAAAATGTAAATTGATAATCAGAAGGAACTCCTCCCTGGGGAACAACGAAGCCCCTTTTTTCAATAAAAGTTACCAGTTTGCTGAAATTGTCTTCTCCAACGGGTATTTCTTTTAATTTTGAAATGGCCTGGTTTTCTTTTCTCATTTCTTCTTCTTTTTGGAAGCGGAGGGAAGCAGTGTCAGTCAGAGAAACCACTTTGGTTATATCTGGTCTTACACTTGTAACTGATTCGTTCTTGTTGCCGTTTGAACAGCTTGTGAAAATAAAAGCCACTACTAAGGCTACCGATAAAGTTAAAATAATTCTTTTCATTTTGTTTCGGTTTTATTTATTATGAATATTTGGGTTAGTGAATTGTCTTAATATCTTAGAATTAAGAGGTTAAGACAATCCACTAACTAATCACAAAAACCAAATATTTTAAAGAGCTATACCGCGGAAGTATAGCACGGTAGATTGACAATGTCAAGCATAAAAAAATATTCATGTATCGATCTAAAAAAAGGGGGCAACAACATGAAATAAAATTTCTTAATATTACAGTGATTCGTCAGTAAACAAACGCTGTTGTATAATGGGGACTTTCATAAACACAAGATGAAGTCCTGGGAAACTACCGACAGATAGATCTGACCAAATCAAATTGACCCATCATTCGTGATGGGTTTTTTATTCCACCATCGTTTTTTGACTATTCTTCTCAAGTAAATCTTTGGCTTGTTGAGCTTGGTCAATATAACCATTTCCTCTGTCAATCATATTTTCTCCTGTATTATTTTCAATACCGTTTTCTTTTTCAACACTATATGTTTGCCCAAAAAATACATTCTTCTTAAACATGATAAAGACAATAATTGCTACGCCGATTAAAAGCATTAGTATTCCAATATATCCCCCATTTAATTTCATTTTATTTTTCATATTTAATCTATTTTAATAATATAGACATAATTATACAATAATTATACAATATAGGCATTATAAAAGTCGCTTAAAAATATAATTAATTTTATGGATGAAAATATACAAACATTAAAAATTGATTCCAGAAAGGTCATCAAGGTGTCGAAGAAAAAAATTAAGATCGTGTTTATTATTTTAGGAATTTTAGTTCTATTAGTTTTAGGTGCTTTCTTTTTTAGAATTTTTGGTTTTAATGGAGGTAGATATGGTGCTACGCTTGAACAACTTGATCCAAGTATGGTGCCTAGTCTTCCTAACACTATGGAATACGATAATAGTGGATCAAGAGACATGATGATCACTTCAAATTATTACCCAGATTATCAAAAACCTACAATCAGTGATACTCGGGAATTTTTAAAAACTAATTTTTCAGCCTCAATCAAAACTCGAGATGTAAAAAATGTCGTTCAAGAAGTAACGAATATTGTTAAAGGATCTGATGGCCGAATCGATAGTTCAGACAGTACAGAAAAATATGGCCGAATTTCTTTTGTGGTGCCAAAAAGTAAATTTGAATCATTCCAAGATCAAATCGAAAATATTGCTCATAAAAAATTATATACTGAAAATATTTCATCCCAAAATCTTCTCAACCAAAAACAAAACATCGAAGAGCAAACTGGTAATATTGTAAACACTCTGGGTAATTTACAAAACCAAAAAGCCACCCTCCTTACGAATCATAATCAAACAGTTTCAACTATCAACAAAGAATTATCTCGTCTAAAATCTGAACTTGTATCTTTAAGAGCGGTCATTGCGCAAACTACCGATCCTTTGGTTTTAGCACCATTACGAGTTCAAGAAAGTACTTTGCTTAAACAAGAGGTTGCTCAAAAACAAAAATTATCCACCGAGAATAGTACCTACACTATCCAAAATCAAAATCTTGATAATTTAATAAATAATTCCAATAATAATTTAACTGAAGTCAATAAACAAGATAGTCAGTTTACTGATAATATCGAAACTGTGGAAGGTTATGTCGGCGTCGAATGGATCAACTTATGGCAAATGGCTAAAATTTTCTCGCCTATTCATCCAACTTTTATAATTATTATCTTATTAATTATTACTTGGATAATTCTAAAACGTAAACAAAAAATTCCTAGAATTGAATTCCAATAAACAAAAAACAAAAATACCCCGTGAGATAGCGCTTGCGCTACATCTCATGGGGTGTTTTTGATTTTATTCTTTAACTTCTTTTGTCGGTAAAGTTACAATAAACGTCGTACCCTGACCTATTTTACTTTCTACTTTTATATTCCCCCCAAGTTTTTCTATAATTTCTTTACATAAATACAAACCTAATCCATTACCTTGCTCACTATTTGTCCCAATAGTAGTTTCCGTCATATTAAAAAGTTTATGCAATCTATCACTTTCAATTCCAACACCATTGTCTTCAACAATAATTTTAATTTCACTACTGGTTTCTGTAGAAGACACCTTGATTATTCCTTCTTGTTGAGTAAATTTAATTGCATTTGAAATTAGATTTCGAAGAATCGTATTAATCGCTTCTTTGTTACTAAATACAGTTAAATCAACACCAATATCATTTATTAATTTTATTTTTTTAGAAAAAGCATTAATTTGAAGATAACTAAAAACATCTTCAACTTCTGAGCTTAATTTAACTTCTGATAATTCAATACTATCTCCTTCTAATGTGTTTTGAGCCCAACTCAAAATATTTGTCGTTAAAGTAAATAAACTATTGGCTGATTTATTTACAAATTCTAATTGTTCTTTTAAATCTTTTCCTGCGTCTGGATTGTTATTTATTTCTTCTGTAATAAGATCTAAATATCCTAGTAAACCATTAAATGGCGATCTTAAATCATGTGAAATTATTAAAAATATTTTCTTTAATTGGGTAAATTTTTCCTTCGCTTCGATAAGTTCTTTTTTTATTTCTTCTTTTTCTAATTTTTCTTTATCAAGTTGTTTTTGCAAAGATAATTCCTGATTTTGGGGTTTCAAACGATCACCCATATCTACCATTTTTTCTATTTCTTTCATATATTTTATTAATTAAATAATTTTTGAATTTTTTCCCAGGGGATTGCGACCAACAATGTTCCTAAGAAAACAAAACCAAGTCCAATCCCCATCTGCAAAGTTAAACTTTCTGATAAAATAATTGTCGCCAAAATAGCGGTTAAAACAATTGATAATTTATCGATGACAGTCACGGCCACCGTCGGCCCAACCGATAGAGCTTGATAGAAAAATAACCACGATAATGCTCCGCCCAAAGCCGATAAAATGACGAAAATCCACTGTTTTTGCGAAAGAGAGTGAAGAGCCACCATTGATAATTTACCGAATGATAATGCGGCAATAGAGACGATTAAAGCCATGACAATACCTCTGATAGCGGTTAATAAATTGGCATCAACGCCCTTCAAACCAAGCTTAGCAAAGATTGTTCCCAAACTTGCCATTACGGCCCCCAACAAAGCATAAATAATATACATCCCGCTATTATATCATAAAAATTTATTTATGATATAATAATTTTATATGAAACAATCAAGATTAGATCAACTGTCAGACGGCATATTTGCTATCGTCATGACAATATTAGTATTTGAAATACGGGTGCCAGAGTATGCGGGAATGGTCAGCGAGCAAACTCTGATAAATTCTTTAATTACTATTTACCCCCTTTTATTAAGTTATCTTCTTTCTTTTTCTCTTCTTTTCACTTATTGGCGAAGCCACCATATTATTGCTTCAGTCTTAGCTAAAAATATTGATGTTCAATTTTCAAATTTAAGTGGAATATTTTTATTCCTTGTGGCTCTTGTGCCTTTCTCCTCACATTTTCTGGGTAGATATATTTATTCAGTGACTGGTGTTATATTTTTCGCTATCAATATAATTTTAATCGGTATCTCATTATATAAAATGCGACAATATGCCATCAAATCGGAAACAATTGAAAACACTCCATTTACGAAAATAGAAAACCAACATGCCAATATGCATATTCTTTTCCCTGTTATTTCGGCTGTTGTAGCCATTGTCGTAGCTTTCTATAGCACAAAAATCGCCATCTTTTTATTTACGATTGCTATCTTATTTAATCTATCCAAAAACGGAACAAAATATATGTTCTTTTTTATTAATCTTTTCCGCAAAGAAGAAGAGAAAATAGTATTAAATCTAAAAAAATAGTTACTTAAAACCTAAGAATATTTGCGTATTGTTCGTAGAAATAATATAAAATAAAAATCCAATTATAATTATCAAGAAAATACTCATTATTAAATGCTTAGTATGATGTTTTTGATATTCTCTCGACAACATCAAAATAGTTGCGAGGAGAATTAAACTTAAAATTGTAAGATAAATTATTTTTATAGTCTTAGTAGGACTAATAATAAAACGGGCATACCAAGTTGAAACTGGTTTAATTTCTGTCTGATTTAAAACAACTATATTTTCTTCCTCTGTAATATTTTCATTCTGAACAATCACAAATTCTTTTGTTTCCTCAATGACTTTCAATTCGTTTTTATTATTCTCTTGTTCAACAATATTATCAACGGAGGCTCCAGCGACAGTTGGAGTAACAATCTTTTCTGTTTGTTCAATTACTTTTTTATTAACAACAGCTTTTTCTTTAACTTTATTTTGTGATGGTTGGCCAAAAAATTCAACGACAAAGGTTGTCTTCTTGCCTTCAAAATATCCATCGGCAGTCGCAATACCAATTTCCGTAAAATGAGAATTTAAAATATTTTCTTTGTGCTTTGGCGATGCCAACCATGCCTTCTCAACATTTATTGATTCAGTAAAATCGACTGCTAAATTTTCTCCCGCATAAATAAAATTATAATTCGTTTCTTTCAACCAATGCCATGGGGTTATACCCGTGGGACTAGTGTGAGCGAAATAACTATTTTTTAGCATGTCTTCCGCTTTCATTTGAGCTGCTTTTTCTAAAGTACTATTCCAAGCTAATTTTGGAACACTAGCCAGAGCCCGATCTTGATTTGCCAAATCCGCCAAGACGGCAGGATAAACAGTAGCGGATAAATTCAAATATCTAATTATTGAAAAATTATTTTGATTGAAATAAAATAGGACGCCTACAAAAACAAAAAGAAATAGAATAAATTCTTCTTGCAAAATATGAGGAACATTACCATTTTTGGGATGAGGTATTATTGTATGGACAATTTTTTCTAATAATTTTTTCATCTTTTATATTATATCACACTTATATAAAAAAGCAATAGCTATATAAACCTTAATATTTCCTATTTTGAGCCAACTTTATTATATGCTCAATAAATTCTGGTAAACTAGAACCTACCGCCCCAATGGCTTTTGGCATTAAAGATTCCCCTGTTAACCCCGGTAAAGTATTAACTTCAAGAGCGTATATCCCTTTCTTTGGATGGACAATAAAATCACTTCGCGAATAATGAGATAAATCAAGTCCGCTGTGGATAAGAGCTGCTAATCGTTCAAGCTCTACTTTTTCTTCTCCGGTAAAATTTCCAGGGCAAATTTCTTGAGACTGTCCATTGTATTTTACATCATTATCAAAAAAAGTACTCGTCTTCGGAATTCGAATTTCAATTGGCGGAAGAGTATAAATTTTCTTCCCACGGAAGTTATCAATAACTCCGACGGTTGCTTCTTTGCCTTTAATAAATTCTTCAACCAAAACGCTGACATTTTCATTCATACCTGTTTGAAATGCCAAAACCAAAGATTCAAAAGTTTTACAAACATGAACTCCCATCGATGAACCACCAGTTAAAGGTTTAACAATCCAAGGTGGAGGGAGTCGTTCCCAAACCTCTTTGGCTTTCTTCCCTGCGTATTGATCACGCGGACCATCAAAATCTTCCTGATAAGCCGGGAAAAGAATATGCTTGGGCGTTTTAATTCCAAGTTTGGCGAATTCTTGTTTAGTTAAAAATTTATTATAACCAATAGCCGAAGAAAGTGGCCCAGAACCAGTATAAGGAATATGCCACTGTTCTAGTAACTGCTGAACTTTGCCATCTTCACCATAATCTCCATGTAAAGCATTAATAATAACATCAACTTTTGAAGCAACTTTATCAAGAGTTGTTGGCAAGCCATTAATATGCCAAATACCATCTCGATCAATAAAAATATCAATAGCTTTGTATTTGTCTTTTAAAATATCACCTCGAAGGTGTTCTAAAACTTGAGCCCCACTGGCCAGTGAGACTTCATATTCTCCACTTATACCCCCACGAATTACTCCAACTTTAATCATGTAGTCTATTATACCAAGTTATTAAGAATAATTGAAATTCCAGTTGGAATAGTTTTACTATCGGGACCGCATAATTTTCTGGTGAAAATTTGCTCTAGCTCGGTCCGTCGACCTTGCGCGCGCCCCGCTAGTAAGACTATTCCAACTCTAATACAAAAAATTTTTATTACGTCTCTTTTTGTGGAAAGTAATAGCAAACCGGTGGGCTTCGCTATTTATTAATAAAATATCTTTTTTGTATTTTTTAATTATTTCTTCATCCCCCATTATAGCTTTGGCTTTATGTTTATCATCTTTAACAACCGAAACTAGATATGGAGCAGGAAAATGCTTTTGGAAACGGTCTGGCGCCGGCTCCCGTCCCCCTCGTCCGAGGACCTTTTCAAAAGCATTTTTTCGCGTAATAATGTTTTGCTCTAATAATTTACTTATAATATTTTTTGCGACATTTATTTGAGCTGTGCTTCCGTCCATAACAATCATATTGGGTAATCCCCATTCGGTATGCCGGAAACGTCGAGACAATACTTCTTCAAGTGCGCCTGTATCATTCCCGCCTTGTCTAAGCGAGACAGGTGATTCATTTTGAGTTCGAATGATGAATTTTTTATATTCATGTTTAGATAATTCCCCATTTTCCATAACCGTCATGACTCCGACCATATTACTTCCGGCCAAATGAGCTATATCATAGGCTTCAATTCGAAATAACGTAGCAGAAAAATGCTTTTGAGAACGGTCTGGTTGAGCCCACTCCTTTGAAGTTTCTTCTTTAATCAAAGCCACATCGTTAATATGCTCTAAAGCAAAAATTCTTTTCTTTATCATTCCGGCTTTTTCAAATTCCTTTTTCTTAGCTAAAGAAAACATTTCTTTTTTTAAATTTACAATTATACTTTTCTTTTTGCCTTCAAAAAATAATTTAAGATTTTTGATGTTACTCTTGTATGCTTTTTGATAGTCAGAAAAAAGCTTCTTTTCCTCGGGTCCTCGGATGAGGGAGGACGAGGAGCCAGACCAGCTCGAAAAAGAACTTTTCTTCTTCCTATCCCCAAAAACAATATCTGGTATTAAGCCAAGTTGTGCATAAAAAACTATATTGTTTTTTTTACTTGATTGTTCATCAATGTAAGGAAAAATTCTTCGAATTATTCTCATTGCTTCTTTTAGCTGCCCGCCATTAGGAAAAGGCCCATAAACTTTATCATATAATTTTTTATTTAGCCCTCTGCCCCGAATAACTAGAACTTTGGGTAATGTATCATTTGTAATACAAACATAATTAAAACTTTTATTGTCTTTTTCTTTCGTATTATATTTGGGTTGATATTTTTTAATTAGATTAGCCTCCAATATTAAAGCCTCTAGAACGCTATCTGTCTCTTGCCATTTTATATTCGTTGCTTGAGTTACCATATCCAACAATAACGGCCCACGAGTCACGATAAGATCCTTACCAAAATAACTTTTGACTCGATCACGCAGTGAGGTGGCTTTGCCAATATATAGAATGTTTTTTTTATCATAAAAGAAATAAACTCCTGGTTTTTTGGGTAATCTTATTTTTTTGAGCTGTTGACTATTCATGTTATTTATATTATACTAAATCTTGAAATTGTTCAACAAACTAATCTAAAACCCATGGGAGAAGAAATTGACATCAAAAAATTTACAGAATATTTTCTGTTAAAATTGTCCATAAAAAAAGGGCACCAATCAGACACAAAAGTTAAAGTTGGGAATAAAAGAAAGTTTCGACTTGGATTAACCCCCCAAAAAGGAATGCCCATAAAGAGGGCAAGATTAAGTAAACCAACAAACGGATGTCATGTTGAAAAAATAAAATTTGATACAATGTCATCTAATGTATTGCGTATTAAAAAAATAAACAAGGAATTTTTATGGATTGAAACCCAAACTTCAATCTATTTATTATTCCCCGCATAATTCCTTTATACATCTTAAAACCCCCGCTGAGCAATCGGCGGTTTATTTTTTTCTCAAAACTTTCTTTAAGTACTTACCTGTGTGCGATGCCGGAGTATTGGCCACTTCCTCTGGTGTTCCTTTGGCCACTAAATTTCCACCACCTAATCCCCCTTCAGGCCCAATATCAATAATATAATCAGAATTTTTGATAATATCCATGTTGTGCTCAATAAGTACGACAGAATTCCCTTTGTTAACTAATTTATTCAACACTTCAAGAAGCTTTGAAACGTCATCATAATGAAGTCCAACGGTTGGTTCATCAAGTAAATAAATAGTTTTCTCTAAATGTGGTCGATAAAGCTCGGAAGAAATTTTAACCCGTTGGGCCTCTCCACCTGAGAGAGTTGTGGCAGATTGACCAAGCTTCACATAACCAAGTCCAACATCCATTAAAGTTTTTACTCGATCATAAACATTTGGAATATCTTCAAAAAAAGCAAGACTTTCTTCGACAGTCATTTGCAAAATATCGTGAATATTTTTCTTTTTATATTTTATTGTTAATGTCTCTTTATCAAATCTTTTACCATTACAAACATCACACGTCACATAAACTGTTGGCAAGAAATGCATTTCCACCGCAATTTCTCCATTACCTTCACAAGCTTCACATCGTCCACCCTTAACATTGAAAGAAAATCTATTTGATTTCCAGCCTCGAAGACGCGCTTCTTCGGATGAAGCAAATAAATCTCTAATAAAAGTAAATGAGCCTGTATAAGTCGAAATATTCGACCGAGGAGTTCGGCCAATTGGCGATTGGTCAATTAAAATCACGCGAGATAAATATTCCGTTCCCGTAAAAGACGAGCAATTAAATATTTTTGCTGTCCGATATTTACGTTCATAACGGGCCTGAAGATTTCTGTGGAGTATTTCATACATCAAAGAACTTTTTCCGCTTCCTGAAACCCCTGTAATCGTCACCATTTTGCCAAGTGGAATTTCAACGTTCATATTTTTAATATTGAAAATTTTTCCACCAACAACTCGTAATGTTCCCTTATCAGCCGTCCGTCTTTTTTCGGGAATTTCAATTTTAATTTCATTTCGAAGAAAGGCTAAAGTCCTCGACTTTGTTGCATTGGTTGGAGCATCTAATAATTTTTGTAAATAATCAGATACTATAACCTCCCCACCATGAATTCCAGCCTTAGGGCCAATATCGATAATATAATCGGAAGCATAAATTGTATCTTCATCGTGCTCAACAACAATAATCGTATTACCAATATCTCGAAGATTCTCAAGAGTCTTAATTAATTTGTCATTGTCTCGTTGGTGAAGTCCTATGGTCGGCTCATCAAGCACATATAAAGCTCCAACCAATCTTGAGCCAAGCTGACTGGCCAGACGAATACGCTGAGCTTCCCCGCCCGATAAAGTATTGGCCTTTCGGTCGAGTGATAAATAATCTAAGCCCACATTGAGTAAAAACTGAAGTCGGGATTCAATTTCTTTAATCACCACTTTAGAAATTTCTTTTTCTTGTTCATTTAATTCTAGTTCAATAAAAAAATCAGCAACATCATTTATTGATAGATGGGTAAGGTCAACAATATTTAGTGGAATAGAAACCCCCTTCGAAGGTAAACCCAAAAACACATTTAGAGCTTCGGGTCGCAATCTTGCCCCATGACAATCGTCACAAGCTTCTGTTCCGCCAAAATATTTTGTTCCCAATCCATTACACGCAGGACATGCTCCATATGGCGAATTAAAAGAGAAAAGTCGAGGTTCAATTTCAGGAAATGCAAAACCATCTCGTGGACAAGAAAATTTTGAAGATAATAAAAATTCCTGATCAGCAATTTTAATTAAAACAAGTCCATCTGATTCAACCAGAGCTCTTTCTACGGCTTCAGAAAGTCTCATTCGAGCATCAGAATTTACTGTATCCTTCCCGCCTGAAACAGATCCCCCTCGATTAGAAAATTCGTGGATTTGGAAACTATCGACAATAACTTCAATATCATGCTTTTTTGTTTTTGAAATATCTATTCGTTCTCTTAATTTTTTAATTTGACCATCCATTCGAACCTCCGTAAAACCTTTATTAAGTAAATCATAAAGCAATTGATAATATTCTCCCTTTCGTCCTCGAATAACTGGCGATAAGATTGAGATAGGAGTCTCATCCCACTCAACCCCTAAAACTTTTTTCTTTTTAGAATCCTTTTGAAACTCTTTTATCTTGTCCAGTGCAAAATTTATAATTTCTTCATTTGAAAGTTTTTTAATTTCATCACCACAAAGCGGACAATGTGGATGGCCGATTCGAGAATATAAAACTCGAAGATAATCATATATCTCAGTAATTGTAGCCACAGTCGAACGCGGATTATTTGACCGTGATTTTTGATCAATCGAAATAGCTGGAGAAAGACCAGTAATCTCATCAACGTCAGGTTTCGGCATTTGATTTAAAAATTGCCGAGCATAAGCCGAAAGTGACTCCACATAACGACGTTGCCCTTCGGCAAAAATCGTATCAAAAGCCAAAGAAGATTTTCCACTTCCTGACATCCCAGTAATCACAATCATTTTATTCCGTGGCATTTCCACATTAATATTTTTTAGATTGTGAGTCCGAGCGCCCTTTATTATTATTTTTCCCTCTTCGTTTTTTTTCATATAACATTATAAGCCCCAC
>CAYRQO010000012.1:11685-12203 GCA_964426515.1 uncultured Candidatus Saccharibacteria bacterium
GAGGGGGTATACCAATATTTAACTACGTAATATTATAGCATTAATAACCAATTTGACAAAAACTTATTTTTTATCTATTTCTACTTCTGGCATACCGATGGCGTAGGGGCCGACTTGATATTGTGCAAAGTATATTTTGACTTTTCGATCACGAGTGAAAGTAAAAACTATAAAATTTTCTTCCGTTGGTTCTGTACCAGCATCTATCATCGAAACCATATTATCAACATATTCTTTGAGAGCCTCAGGACCAGAATTCTTTTTGTCTTCATCGCTGATTGTGGCAAATTGTTTCTTTAAATATTCACGTGATTGAGTTGAAATAGTTGTTAAATATTGTGGATCATCAGGAAATAAATAATCTAGTTTAATAATATTTTTTGTATACACATCGTAGTTATAAGAAACAATATTTTCATAACCATGCGCACCACCTGAAAATCCTCCATATTTCAAAACAAAACTTATATAAGTTGAATTACTCTGAACAATTTTAAAATCTGAAAAAAAAGAAAATT
>CAYRQO010000013.1:0-3007 GCA_964426515.1 uncultured Candidatus Saccharibacteria bacterium
TTTTGCGGATCCGCTTGTGGCGGAAAATATTAATATTAAAACTGATAATTTGTCTTTTAAAAGACACGACCTTATTTTTAATAGTTTTATTATATCACAAGTATCTAAACATAAAAACAACAAAGAAATACTTTGTTGTTTTTATGTTGAACATATATTACTAAATTAGCTAAATGTACAACCGGCGGCAGTACAAGTTGCTACATCTTCTGCAGCAGGAACCGCGGCACAAGCACCTGTAACAACAGTCCATACTCCATCTCCTGCTGTGGTGTCAGTTACGGTAGCAAAAGTTGGTACTGTTCCTCCACAGACAGTTAACGCTGGCCATAGAGAAGTAGAACCTGTACACATAGCTGTTCCTGCAGCACCAGCAGTGATAGTGAGATTATCTCCATCACACATAACTAAACCTGGCATTATTGAAGAAGCCGTTGCTCTAAAAGAAGCAATTCTTGCTCTTTGTCTTGCATTGTTTAATGAAGTTAAAACAATGGACGACAATATACCAATGATTGCGATAACGACTAACAATTCGATTAATGTAAAACCTCTATTTTTTTTCATAATTTATTTCCCGCTTTTTTGCGGATCCGCTTGTGGCGGAAAATATTAATATTAAAACTGATAATTTGTCTAATAAAAGACGCGACCTTATTTTATAATGCTTTTATTATATCATAAAACTAAATTAAAAACACAATAGATAGGAGGTGTGGATAAGTTAGGTAATTACGAATTAAGAATTATTCTATGCCACCAGCGATATTGTAAATCGGCATCAGGATTGATGAGAGTAAAACTCCAACTCCAAGTCCAAGCATGACAATCATAACTGGTTCAATTAAACCAACTAGGGTATCAATCGCTTCATTAACCTCGCGAGCATAGAAACGGCCCAATGTTTTTAAAATATTCCCAATTGACCCCGTCTCTTCCCCCACTCGAATCATCCCCGACATAATAAGTGGGATTTCTTTGTGTTTGGAAAAAGCATCAGATAAAGAACTGCCGGCTTTCACATCTTCCGACACATTTCGTAAAATATCTTCAAAAACTCGATTACCAACCACAGCACTAGTTAAATCAATAGCATGAACAATTGGAATTCCTGACGAAAGCATTGTATCCATATTGTCTGAAATCCGAGATAAGTAAAGTTTTATATAAATATTTTTAAAAACAGGCGTTTTAATTTTTAATTGATCAAAATACATTTTGCCCGAAGAACTTTTAGAATAATAAATTGTATAAGAAACCAGTAAAATTATCGCGATCAAGATAAAAATCCCATAACTAACAAAAAACTCACTAAGGCTCATAATAATTTTAGTAAAAAATGGCACTGGCACACCCGATTCTTTAATAATCGCCGCCAGTTTTGGAACAATAAAGACAAACATCATAGCCATGACCAAAATAAAAACAGCAATGACAAAACTCGGATAAATAAGGGCATTTTTAGTCTTCGAGGTCAATTGATATTGACGATCAAGATAATCTGCTAAATAAGAAAAAGTTTGAGTTAATTTTCCAGATTCTTCGCCGGCTTTAACCATGTTGACATAAAAATCTGAAAAAGCTTCTTTGTGTTTACCTAAAGAATCAGAAATAGTTACTCCTGATTTTATATCTTCCGCGACTTGATTCAAAATAATGACCAAAGCTTTGTTTTCAGTATTACTAGCCAGTAAATTAAAAGCTTTCAAGGCCGAAACTTGTGATTCAAAAAGAGTTGAAATCTGTCGCGACATAATAACAATATCCTTCATTGGAATTTTGTTCATGCCTAAAAAAGAAATATTTATATCAAATCCCTTTTTTGCTACTCCCTCTTTTAAAGATGAGACAATCAATCCTCGACGTTGAATAGCCACAATTGCTAAATCCTTAGAACTAGCATCAACTGTTCCAGTTTTCTTTTCTCCCGTACTTGTAATTGCTTCGTAATTAAATAACATAAATTAAAACATTTGCTCTAAGGCCTTAGGATTAATAGCAAACTCATACGCACTTTCTAAACTAATTTCTCCCTTTTGAACCAAATCAATCAAACACCTATTCATATCCATCATTCCTTCATGAGATGAAGTTTCAATGACGGTATCAATCTCGTGTGTTCTTTTTTCGCGAATTAAATTGGCCACCGCTTTATTATTGATTAAAAGTTCAAAAGCTGGAACTCGGCCACCGGCAATCCGAGGAATTAAACGCTGAGAAAAGATACCTAGCAAACTAGAAGCCAATTGTAATCTAATCTGACCTTGTTGTTCAGCTGGAAATGAGTCAATAATACGATCAATCGTCTGTGAGGCATTGTTTGTATGAAGTGTTGAAAAAACCAAATGACCTGTTTCAGCTGCCGTCACAGCTGCTGAAATAGTAGCACTATCTCGCATCTCTCCAATTAAAATAACATTGGCATCTTCTCGAAATGTTGCTTTCAAAGCTTTAACAAAATCATCAGTGTCAACTCCAATCTCCCGTTGGTCAACAATTGATTTGTCTGGTTGATAAATAAATTCAATAGGATCTTCAATCGTCATAATATGAGTAGCAATCTCTGTGTTTATCATATTAATCATAGTCGATAAGGTTGTTGATTTACCTTGACCAACTGGTCCAACAACTAGGAAAAACCCTTGTTTTTTTCTGGTGAAATCTTTTAAAATAACTGGTAAATTTAAATCTTCAAATGACTTGGCCTTTGGAATTAACCGAATAGCCATACAGATCATCCCTCTTTGAAAAAAAGCATTCCCGCGAATTTGAACTTTGCCTTGATTAAAATTACTCGAAAAATCAGCCTCTTTAGTTTCTAAAAACTTTTTAAGTCTCTCCCCTCCAATCAACGCACCCAAAACCCCCATCATATCTGCTTCAGTTAAAACATTTTGATTTATTAAAAATACTAACTGGCCATTAATTCTGATCGCTGGCTTACGTCCAACCCCCATATGTAGGTCTGATCCGTCTTCATTTATTAAATTTTCAATTAAACCATTGA
>CAYRQO010000013.1:3017-11332 GCA_964426515.1 uncultured Candidatus Saccharibacteria bacterium
TATATGTTTTATAATCCATATTATTCTTTTTTTGTATTAATTATTTTGATCACACTTTCAATAACTTCACTCGGAGTACTTGAAGCCTTCACAATATAACCCGAAGCACCAAGTGCTTCTGACCGAGCAATATCAAAAGGTTTACCCATATTTGAAAGAAAAATGACAATAGAATTTGGGGCAATTTTTTCTTCTTTTATTTTTTCCAACAATTCAAAGCCATCCATTTCTGGCATCATTATATCTAAAAGAATTACTTCTGGAATAAGTCCTTGATGAAGCTTCTCAAGGGCATGAACAGGGCCCAAGGCGGTAGAAACATCAAAATTAGATTTACTAAATTTTAATGCATACATATCGAGCAAAAAACTATCATCGTCAACAATTAAAATTTTTCTAGATTCTTTTTCCATATGTTTTATTATAATACAATTAAAATTCAAATGCTACACCCGCACACTTATTTTGTTAATGATAAAATAAGTGTGGGGATTAGAAATTATAAATTTCTTGAATTGGAATATCTCCTTTAATACTCTTGAGGATTGCATCCTCGCGAAGAGTAATCATTCCTCTTGAACGAGCTAAGTTATATATTTCTTTTTCGCCCTTATTACCGAGAATAATACTTTGCATTTCTTCATCAATCTTAAACATCTCAAATAAAGGAACTCGGCCACTAATACCAGAAGCTGATTCCGTCGAAGGAACTGCTTCATAAATTGTATCTCCAATATCAAGTTTTTCTTTAAATTCCAGGGGTAAATCATTAAATTGTTTATCAATCATTATTTTGGTTGCTGGATCAATTGGAATTTTATGTTTAGAATTTGGGTGAATTTTGTGAGCTAATCTTTGGGCCATACAAAGGAAAAGTGTTGGAGCAATTAAATAAGGTGGAATTCCCATATCAATCAATCGAGGAACAGCTCCAATTGAATTATTTGTATGGAGAGTTGAGAAAACTAAGTGCCCAGTTAAAGCCGCCTGAATAGCTAATTCAGCTGTTTCTTTATCACGAATCTCTCCAACTAAAATAACATTTGGGTCTTGACGTAAAATTGAACGCAGACCAGAGGCAAAAGTATACCCAATTTCCGGCATAATCTGTGATTGATTTATTCCATCAATCTTATATTCAACTGGATCTTCCAGAGAGACGATATTTTTATCTTCTTTATTAAGTTCATCTAACATTGAGTACAGAGTTGTGGTCTTTCCCGAACCTGTTGGTCCTGTTATTAAAATTAAACCGTAAGGTCGAGCTATTGCTTCTCGCATTAAAAATAAATTTTCTTTCGATAAACCTAATTCATCAAGGCGTTGAATACCTCTTTGGGAGTCCAGGATACGAAGAACGACTTTTTCACCATAGTAAGATGGCATAGTTGAAACTCGAAAATCTATTTTACGATTATCAATCTTGGCCGAAAAACCACCGTCTTGAGGTTTACGTTTTTCATCTAATCTAATTTTAGATAAAATTTTAATACGAGCAATAACCCCATTGTAAACCGATAATGGCAACAACAATGATGTGTGTAAAACTCCATCAACTCGAAAACGAACTTTCACTTTCTCTCCAGTATTTTCAATATGAATATCGGAAGCGAGGCCTTCTGTCGCATTACGCAAAATTACTGCAACAATTTTTATAATCGGAGCATCTTCGACTATTTTTTCCTCTTCTCCTGGTTTTAAACTATCTGATGTTTTAATACTTGATTCAATTGTCACTCCCCCATCACCAGAAGACTCAGCAATTTCTGAATCAAGTTCACTTAAAGCTTGATCGACTTCGGCTACACTCGATCCTTCATAAATAGTTATTAATTTTTTATAAACCGAAGCAGTAATCAAAAATAATTTAAACGGTTTATTTAATTTCGCGGTAATAAAAGTCAAAGCATCTAAAGCTTGAATATTTTCTGGGTCAACTATTCCAACCTCTAAATAACTATCAGTTAAATTGATTGGAATAAAATGATATATTTTAGCTGCCTCAACTGGTATTAATTTTAAAATCGCCGTTGAAACACTTCTTGGTTCAACTGTTTTAATTGGAATACCAAAAAGATCTCCCTTAGCTTCAAGAATTTTTTGCTCGTCAAGATTAAAGTCGAGTAAGGCCTCATCGATATTACCATTGTATTTCTCATTAGAAAGTTTAATAATTTCTGGAACCTGCTCTTCCTTAACAATATCTCTTTTTACAAGTTCTTCAATAAGTAACATATTATTTTGTTGTAAATGGTACTACTTCCCCACACACTGTTAAATTATTAATTTTGGCACAAGCTTTATAAAAATAAGTCGTCTTAGAAATCAAACCTGAAATATTTTTAATAAATGTTCCCACCATCGACTGTTTAACAAGGCTAGTAGTATTACTCAAATTCTGATCAGTCGTTCCATATTGAAAATAAATATCTGTAACTCCAACCGTAGTATTGACTGTTCCATTTAGTACCGCTGTTTTATCGGTAATTTGAGCTGGCTCGTCAGTGATGACACTTGAGGGAGTAGTATTATTTTTAATTCCATTTGATTCTATTGGTGAAAATGGATTAACTCGTCCAGGCAAAACAGGTTCAATTTTAACTGCATTATTTTTAAGCGCATTAAAAAAATTATTAGTAAATAAACTTGTATCTATATTTATTCTTTTTAGAGATACCAAGGTTGTCAAAAATGAAATGTCCGCAGCAATTTTATTGTCTAAACCAGTAATAGGAATATCTGTTATTGTTGTGGACGAAGCAAGAGAACTTCCAAAAGCGACAGGTACGACTTTTTCAGAATTTAAATCATTAGAAAAATATAAATATGCACCAGCAGTTGAGATAACTACAAGAAATATTAATAAGAAATTTTTGTGTTTAGATACTTTTTTCATATTATTTAAGCCAATAGGCTTCAATTTTAAATGAATAACTATAAATATTTGGATTAATTGGATTCTCTGTTGCTGTCGCACTAATGATTGGAACGGAAAAACCAACTCCTTTTATATCGATCAAACGGAGATTATGTTCTAAGTCATCCAAGAAAGCTAAGAAGGCATTGTAATTACCTTCTACTACAAACTCCATAGGGAAAACCCCATAAGGTAAATAATTTTCGGGACTACCTTCAGCAACAATTGCTGAACCTTCTGCCACCTTCTTATCCTTACCATCAGCGGACATTGATTCAAATTTAATATTTCTTATTGGCATACCGTGTAAATTCGCAATTTTTTCAATTTCAAGAATTAACTCAATATTACCAATAGTATCAGGCAGAAAATGATTCAACCTATCCTTATCTTCCTTCCTTATATTTTTATATTTGTCGATTAAAGAATCTCTAGTTTTTTGTAATTCGTTGGAATTATCAATAGCCAAACTATAAGTGGAGACCTCACTTTTTAATTGCTTGACATCACCATAAAGTGGTTTTGCAAACAAAAAAGAAAGCACTCCGGCAATGATTAATAATGTAATTGGAAATATAATTTTCATAAATTATTGATTTGTATTGTCTAATTCTAATGGTACTGAATTAATTACTGATTCTTCGTTTGGATTATTTTCTAAACCATATTTTTCATAAGAAAGTAGGCTTGGATCAACATTAAATTCAAGATTGAAATTAATTTTATTATTTTTTTCATCTTTTGTTAAGCCAGAAAAAATAACATTTTTAAAATAAGCGCCCTTAGAACTATTAAACATATCGGCCTGAAGAGCAATCGATCGATAATCACGAGCTACACCTTGAATACTAATAAAAAAACCTTCAGCATTATTTTTATGTTCAAATTTTGTATATTGAACTTGTGGAATTGTGATTTCTCCAATTAAATTAAACAAAGGGGATAAAACGATATGATTATTTAAAATTTGTGTAGCTACTTCTGTCTTTTTGTTAAACAAGCTTAATTCATCAATCGTGTCTTTCTCAAAACTATCTCTAATTTTTAACAAAGCGGCAGATGAATCTTCTTTCTGTTTAACTAAATAATTTTTATATAAAAAAAGTCCAGCCGAAACTAGCATTGAAACAATTAATAGAAATATTGAAATTATTAATACTAAACTTTTTTGAGTCTTGATTGGGGAGTTTGAAGCTATTGGCTTCTTTGGTATAAAAGATGTTTGAAATGAATTGTCCATAATTAAATGTTTATGATAATTGGCGAAGGGCTAGACCAACCGCAACTGAAAACTCAGGACCACTTGTTTCTAATATTGGTTGTAAAAAAGCAGGAGACTCAGTTTTAGAAAAAGGATTACTATAAATAACTTCCGTCTGAAAATTTTCTTTCGCCTGTTCAAATAATCCTCTCAACATAGAACCGCCCCCAGCCAAAACAACTTTACTAATATTTTTATTATACTTCTTCTCGTAAGCAAGTACAACACTTCTTATGTCAGAAAAAATATAATCAACGGATAGCTTAACGATGTTTTGAACTTGCGGATTAATTTTAGCATCTAAACCGACTTCCCTTTTTAATTTTTCCGCTTCGTCAAAAGTTATACCTAGCGCCTGAGAGATATTTCGACTAAGATCTTGCGCCCCCCGATTAACAACATGGAAAACTCTTACCACTCCAGACTCAACAATAGAGACTTTTGTTTTTGAAGCCCCAAAATCAATTAAAAGCACTGGTGCTAAATCATGATTGAAAGACGAACGAATGTTGCTAAATATTTCCATTTCAAAAGAATCAGAATTTAATTCTGTCTTTTTTAATATTTCTCTATATCTTTCTAATGTATCGTTGTGAATAGCCACAACCAGAACTTCTATCTTTGCTTGATCAGTATTTGGATTAGCTTCATCTTTATTCTGATTAATTTCTTCTTTTTCAAAAGATTCTTCTTCTTGTGGAATTACAGACCAATCAAGAGTTACTTCTGAAATTGGAACTGGAATATATTTACGTGCCTCTATTGGAATAATTTTTTCTAACTGATTTTCTGAAATTTTATTTGGCAGAGAAAGAGTAAAAATTAAACTCGATAATGATGGAATAGCTGTGACCGCCGATTTAATAGTGACATTTGATTCTTTTATAACATCTACTAAAGCCCGAGCAATATCTTCTGTTTTTAAATTCGTCACAGAACCTATTTCTGTATTACCGTAAGGTCCAAGAGAAAGTATCCCGTATGTTTCAAGAACAGCCTTGCCATTCTTTTTTTTCAATTGGACAACTTTGATGGCCGAAGAGCCAATATCAATACCCAGAGCCTCCTTATTTGAAGTCTCAGAGCTGAAAATCTTTGTTAAACTATTAATCCCATCGGATATTATTTTTTTTAATGAATTTTCCATATTAGACATATCTATTATAACATATCTATTGTAAAATAAGAAAATGAAATCATTATTAGATATCAAGTCAATAAAACGTCATCTGCTTGATATATTATTCCCAACAAAATGCCCTGGTTGCCAAACGAAAAATGAAATTTTTTGTCCTAATTGTATAAATAAAATCCATTTATCAAGAGAAGAGTCTGGGGATAATATCATGAGTTTATTTGATTATCATGACCCAATAATCAAAAATGCTATTTGGGCAATAAAATATCACCACAAGCGCTATCTGGGAGAAAAACTCGGCCAATTACTCTATGAATCATTTATAGAAGATATTTCTGAACTTAAAGCACTAACTGGCCGGTCGATATTAGTTATTCCGGTGCCTGTTTCAAAGAAAAAATTAAAATTACGTTGGTATAATCAAGCCGAAGTTATAGCAAAAGGTTTTTGTCGTTCGGGAGGTCAAGAAAATTTAAAATTAAAAAATAATATCGTCTATAAAAAATTTGAAACTATTCCTCAGGTTAAAATTTTAAGTCGAGAAAAGAGATTAAAAAATATTAAAGGTGTATTTGATATCAAAAATGAAAATATTATCAAAGGCCGAACAATTATTGTGATTGATGATGTCACAACTACAGGCGGAACAATGACTGAAATTATGAAAATCCTAAAAAAATCGGGGGCCAGAAAGGTCATTGGCCTTGCTGTCGCCCATTAAAATTTTTAATAAATAATTTTCATGGTATTATAGAGGAATGAAAAAAGAAAAAATACATTGTCCTGATTGTGGAGGTGCTCCGGTTAATCATTTAATTACTTACCTAACGATACTACTCGGATCTTTTGTTGAGCCATGGACAAATTGGATGGGTAAATTAATTCCTGAATCTTCTTTTGATTGGCTAGGACAATATTTAACAAAAACTTTAGTTTTCTTAAAATTAGGAAAAATTACGGACATGCCACAAAAAGATGATAGTGGCCGAACTAAAGTCCTTTGGGATGAAGCAAATAAAAGAGGGATCAAGATGTTTGAATTTCGCTTATTTGGTATTGGCCATGATATTTTTGTGACAGATTATAAGGGTGAAAAAAGATTTTTTGATGTTTTACCTAGACCTAAATATTATAATCCAAAAGGTTTAGAATGGATGGATAATAAAGGTGAAATGAAAAAACATTTTAGCAAAGCTGGGATTCCTGTCGCCCGTGGAGGTGTGACTCACTTTAAACGAAAAGCCTTAAAAATTTTCCACTCACTTAATAAGCCAGTTATTACTAAGCCAAACCTTGGTTCTCGAAGTCGTCACACTACAACTCACTTAAGTAATGAAATAGAATTCATAAAAGCTTTCAAATTAGCCCGCCTGCTGTCGCCTTGGGTTATGATCGAAGAAGAACTTTCGGGTTATGTTTTTCGTGGAACATTAATCGGGGGGAAATTGATTGCTGTTCTTAGACGAGAGCCAGCTTATGTGATCGGCGATGGAATTCATAATGTAACCGAGTTGATAGAAATTGAAAATAAAAATCCACTGCGCCAAGGACCAATTTTTCATCAATTACATTTAGATGAAGAAGCCATCAAAGAATTAAATCATTGGGGCCAAAATGAAAATACTATTCCCAAAAAAGATCAGATTGTAACTCTGGGTCAAAAAACTAGTCGAGCGGTAGGAGGTGGAATTACTGACATGACTAATGTTGTTCATCCTGATAATAAAATAATGCTCGAAAAAGTAGCTCACGTTCTTGATGATCCTTTAATTGGGGTTGATTTCATTATGGATGATGTTTCTATCTCATGGCATAATCAACCACGCGCGGGTGTTATTGAATGTAATTCGGCTCCGTTTATTGACCTTCACCACAATCCTTTAGTTGGCGAACCACACAATGTTGCCGGCGCTCTTTGGGATATAGTTTATCCAAAATCAAAAAAACTTAAATAAATAATTATTTTTGTCAATAAAAAGACTTGGGACTCCCTTTTCATTTGTTTTTACATTTTCCACCACAAAGGCTTCTGTATCTGTATTTTTTATAATTTTTTGTAATTCTTCATTATCAGCAATTTGTTTTTTGATTCTATCTAATTCATCCATATCTTTCAAAACTAATATTCCTTTAATAAATATCTCATTATTTTCATCTTTATATCGATAACCACTTCCAATATCACCCGAAAGTGAATCCCCAACAATCACTAATTTTTCTTTGGAAACTTTTACGCCTTTATCTTCTAGTTTTTTAATTAATTTCGGGATAATGATTTCTTTACCTCCGCCTACCATATCTTCGTCGGTCGCAATATCGATAAATAAATCTGGCAATCCCAAATATTTAGCAATCGTTTCAACAAATTTTTTACCATTGGCGGTCATGCCAAACATGGGTATTCCTAAGATTTTATAAAACTTGGCCAAAGCCATAACTGGCATAATTTTTGATAATTCAAATTCTTTCGGATTTTTTTTAAATGTTTCATCAGCAATTTTTGAAGCAATTTCGACATATCTATTCAAATACATTTTGGCTATTTTATGATCCTCATTTCCTTCATTATCAATATCATTTTTTTTATAATTCAAACGTTCTTTAACATAAACATCTGGATCAATCCATTCTTTATGTCCATCAGCATATATACCATTCATTCGATCAAATTCTCGAAAAGAATTTCCGAGACGAAATCCTTTAAAATAGACTTCCTCGATTCCAACAAATTCTTCATCAAAAACTTCTTTAAACAAAACTTTTATCGCTTGGCCATGAATATTTTTCAATTCAGCTAGCGTTTTATCTATATCAAAAAATGCCACCGCTCTTGGTGTTCCATCTTCTGTAATCGTAATAGAAATTTCCTTATGATTGCCGTCAATATCAATTAGTTCTGATTTTATATTTAAATATGTATTATTATTTATTTGCGCCATCTTACTTTAACCCTTCATCGATAGTTAATTCCGATTCTGGAGCAATATTTACGTCGGGCC
>CAYRQO010000013.1:11352-11781 GCA_964426515.1 uncultured Candidatus Saccharibacteria bacterium
TCACCATCCTTAAAAACTCGTAAATGGTATTGATTATCAAAATCTTCCAATTTACGCCAAGAAAGAACTTGGCCCTTATCAGTCCAAGCCACAAAGTGATTTCCAAAGCCCCATTTTTCATGTAAATGCTTTTCCAAATCTTTCAAAGTCTTATTCGGAGCCAACCAACCAATATGATATGGCTGACGGCCTTTTTCATGCCAAGCTAAATGCCATTTTAAAAAATGAACTTGCATCCAAGGAAAAATCGGATAAATCAATTTCCAAATATTTTTTTTTATTTTTTGAATTGTTGTCAATTCAATTTTTCTTTTTTTATTCATATTAAACTTCACTTATATTTTGTTTTGAAACAAGATCTTCAACGACATAACTCTCTAGTCTTTGTGAGACAAACATAAAAATAACAACGTTAATAATGATACCAAG
>CAYRQO010000014.1:0-11740 GCA_964426515.1 uncultured Candidatus Saccharibacteria bacterium
ATGAAGAAATAACTATCAAAAGAATGTCTTTGCTGGTTGATGAATTGATAGTGCATTATGGTATTGATGAAACTCCAAAAGTTTTGGATAAGATTAAAGATTTTGGATATCAATATGCAACTTACTCAGGAGTAACTTGGGGAATCGATAACTTGAAAGTTCCAGAAGGGAAGAAGGACATTGTGGCAAAATTTAGAAAAGAAGAAGAAGTTGTCAGAGAGCAATTTGCTGATGGTCTTCTTTCTGAAAATGAACAATACCAAAAAGTTATTGAAATATGGGAACATGCTAAAAAAGAAATTGAAAAAATAATTCCGGCAACTCTTGATTCAAGAAGTTCGACTTACGACCTAATTACCTCAGGAGCTCGAGGAAGTATGGGGTCACTTGTGCAGATGTGTGGAATGAAAGGATTAATTGTGAACACTTCCGGTGATACTCTTGATTTCCCGATTATCCCATCATACATCGAAGGTTTGTCTCCACTTGAATATTTCATTACGACTCACGGTTCACGTAAAGGAGCAGCCGACACGGCGCTTAATACTGCTAAAGCTGGTTACTTAACTAGACGTTTGGTTGATGTGGCTCAAGACGTGGTAATTACAGAAGAAGATTGTGGGACAAAAAATGGTAAAAAAATAGTGGCAGTTGATGGAGTCTTTGCAAAGTATATTAATGGCCGAGTTTTATTGTCTGATATTAAAAATACTGAAGGCAAAGTACTATTTAAAAAAGGCGCCTTAATTTCAAAAGAAGATTCTCGTTTCTTGGAGAAAGAGGGAATTAAAGAGGCTTTTGTCCGTACTCCGCTTTCTTGTGAGACAGTGCACGGTATTTGTCGAAATTGTTATGGTCTTGATTTAGGCCGAAACTGTATGATCGAACTTGGTCAAGCAGTTGGAATTATTGCAGCTCAAGCTATCGGTGAGCCAGGAACACAGCTAACAATGCGTACTTTCCATGACGTAGGAGTTGCGACTGTCGATATTACGACAGGTTTGCCTCGTGTGGAATAAATTTTTGAAAGACGTATTCCTAAAAACCCAGCTATCATTTCAACAACCGACGGTGAAGTCATCGATGTTATTGATAATGGAACTGAAAAATTAATTAAAGTTTTATCTGACTTAAAAGCTGATAATAAAGTTGGTGGCCCGCTTCGCCAAAGCTCTAGCGTGGCAAGCAAAAATGGCAATGAAGTTGAATATACTGTCTCACCACGACGTCAGATTTTAGTTAAGATCGGACACAAAGTTAAAAGAGGTGATTTATTGACTGATGGCTCAGCTGACATTAATGAAATTGTTAAATATGGAGGTAAAGAAGTTGCTGAAGAATATATTGTTGATGAAATAAATAAGGTTTACGATCTTCAAAGTGCTTCAATTTCACGAAAACATATTGAAATAATTATTCGTCAAATGTTCTCACGAAAACGTATTAAAGATGCTGGTGATACAACTTTCTCACCAGGTGAAATCGTTGAAACAATCGAATTGATTGAAGAAAATAATAGAATTGATGAGGAAGGAGCAGGCAAAAAAGCTGAAGCCTCAACAATCGTTTTAGGTATCACCGAAGTTTCTCTAACGACTAAGAGTTGGCTTTCAGCAGCATCATTCCAAAACACCAATAGAGTCTTAATCAATAACGCTATTCGTGGTGGAATCGATAATCTCCGAGGTTTGAAAGAAAATGTTATCATTGGTAATTTAATACCGGCTGGAACTGGTTTTGGAGTTAAGCGTAAAAAAGAAGTTGAAGAAGAAGACCAATCAGTCGGCTAATATTAAGTTTACAAATTAATAATATGAACTCACCCGTTCAAAAAATTAAAGAAAGACTGTCCATTGTTGATGTGATTTCTTCTTACATAAGCGTTGAGAAGGCTGGAAAAAATTATAAAGCCAAATGTCCATTTCACAATGAGAAAACCCCGTCTTTTTTTATTTCTTCCGAGCGGGGGACTTATTATTGTTTTGGTTGTAGTGCGAAAGGTGATATCTTTTCTTTCGTTGAACATTTTGAAGGAACAAATTTTTTGGGTTCCTTAAAAATTTTAGCCGAACGAGCTGGAATCGAACTTTCTACTTATCAAAATAAAGAAAAAGATAAGACAGATATTTATTATGAAATAATGGAAGAAGCAACTTCTTATTTTGTAAAAATGTTTAGTCAAAATAAAGAGGCAAGGAATTATCTCATAAACAGAGGTCTGACCGATGCGTCAATCGACAACTTTAGAATTGGTTATGCCCCTTCGGCTTGGACATCTTTATATGATTACCTTTTAAAAAAGGGCTATAAAAAAGACGACATAGAATTGGTTGGATTAATAAAAAGAAAAGAGGCTAAACCTGTGAACGGGTCGCCCGACTCGCAAAGCGAGTTTAGGGAGCGGTTTTATGATCGTTTTCGATCAAGAATTATGTTTCCAATTAATGATTCAACCGGTCGGGTAATCGCTTTTTCGGGGAGGATATTTTCAACTCTAGTTGGGAATGAAATAGATTTTGAGCAAGCAAAATATCTAAATAGTCCAGATACGCCACTATTTAACAAATCAAATATTTTGTTTGGTCTTGATAAAGCCAAGAGTTCTATCAGAAGTCGTGATTATAGTATTGTCGTGGAAGGACAATTTGATTTGATTTTATCGCACCAAGCTGGCCTTACCAATACTGTGGCTGTCTCGGGAACAGCTTTTACAGATACAACAATAGATAGTGAAGCAAAAATAAATAATCTTGGTTTAGTTAGACGACTTTCACCCAATATTATTTTTGCCTACGATGGCGATCAGGCCGGAATCAGGGCCGCTAGTCGTTCGGCTATGATTGCACTATCGCTTGATATGCAAGTCAAAGTTGCAATTTTACCCGAAGGTTCTGATCCGGCGGATATAATTTTTCGAGATTCTAATAAGTGGAAAGAAATAATAAAAAAATCGACCAATATTATTAGTTTTCATTTAGATCGAATTTGTCATAGTACTAATGATATCAGAGTTAGGGGTAAAAAAATTAGAGAAATAATTTTTCCATTTATGGTCATGGTTTCTAGCGCTATTGAGAAATCAGCTTATATAAAAGAAATACATACGAAGACTGGGATTTCCGAAGATGCAATTATTGAAGATTTTAAAAATTATGAAAAAAATAAAAATGAAGATAGTCTAAGTAAAGATAAAAAAATTGAACAGGTTGAGTTAAATTCAAGACGTGATAGTTTAGAGAAAAGATTATTTAGTATAATATTTTGGAAAGGCGAGGATGAGGAGCAAAAAAATATTATAAAAAATTTTCAAGATTCTTTTGCTGAAAATATTGGTAAAGATTGTTTTAAAAAAATGCTTGATATATATGAGCCGTTTGCTGATAAATTGGTTTTTGAAGCGGAAAAGTGGTATAGTGGTAAAACTGAGATCTTGAAAAAAGATATAAAAGAAATCATTCTTAATTTAGAAGAGGAAATATTGAAAGAAGAGGCCAATTCTTTATTATTAATAATAAATGAAAAAGAACGGAGTAATACTAAGGTTGATATTCAGTCAGAACTTATCGCTTATCAAAAAATAGTCGAAAAAATAGGAGAAATTAAAAATCGTCGAGCTCAATAATTATATGGTAAAAAAAATAAAAAAAGTGATTGCTAAAAAAGTTTCGAAATTAAAAAAAACAGCTCATAAAAAAGCCGTAGTTGTTAAGAAAAAGAAAATTGTAAAGACTAAAAAAATAATTAAAAAGAAAAAAGTTTTACCAAATAAAAAAACCAAGAAAAAGGTAGCCAAGATAGTTGTTAAGAAAAATAGCAAGGAAAAGCAATCTTCGGTTGAAAAGAAAATTTTAGAGCTTGAAGAGAAATCAAACAGTATTGTTGAAAAAGGTAAAAAGAGAGGATTCATTACTTATGATGAAATAATTAAAATTTTTCCCGACATCGAAAATAATATTATCTTTTTAGATGAGCTTTATGAAAAATTATCTGTATCAGGAGTAGATGTTTTAGAGGGTGGAAATTTACTTGATGTTGATCAAGATACTGATAAATTGGCTCTTAAATATAGTAAAGATTCACAAACTTATGATTCAATTCAGATGTATTTGAAAGAAATTGGTCAATATCCACTTATCCCTGCTTCGGAAGAGAAAAATTTAGCTTATCGAATTGAAAAGGGTGATATGGAGGCCAAAAATTTACTTGCTCGTGCTAACCTTCGTCTTGTTGTTTCAATTGCCAAAAAATATGTTGGCCGAAGTTCCGATTTAACACTTCTTGATTTAATTCAAGAGGGGAATTTGGGCTTATTTAAAGCTGTTGAAAAATTTGATTGGACTAAAGGTTATAAATTTTCAACTTATGCTACGTGGTGGATTCGTCAATCAATCACTCGCGCTCTTGCTGATCAATCTCGAACCATTCGTATTCCAGTTCACATGGTTGAGACAATTTCAAAATATAAACAAGTTGTTCGCAGGTTATCGCAAGACTTAGGGCGAGATCCACTGATCGAAGAGATTGCGACCGAAATGAATTTGGAAGTTGAAAAAATTCATATCATTGAACAAATCAATCAAGATACCGTTTCGCTTGAACAACCAATAGGGGACGATGATGAAAAATCAACCCGCGGTGAATTTATTCCTGATGATAAAATTCTACGACCCGACCAAGATTCTTCTCGTCGTATTTTATCTGATCAAATTAAAGAAGTCCTTGATACCTTAAATCCCAAAGAAAAGAAAATATTAGAGCTTCGTTATGGCCTAAACGATGGTGTTCAGCATACACTTGAGGAAGTCGGGCAAGAATTCGGCGTCACTCGCGAGCGAATCCGTCAGATCGAAGCCAAAGTTCACGAAAAACTTCGCAACAACGAAAAAATCGCCCGCCTCAAAAATTACTTCGATTAACATATTTCCCCCAGATAGCGCCTAAAGCGCTATCTGGGGGAATTGCATGATATAATAACTTTATGAATTCTGAAACAAAAAATTGCCAGAATTGTAAAAAAGATTTCATAATCGAGCCAGATGATTTTTCTTTCTATGAGAAAATAAAAGTTCCACCTCCAACCTTTTGTCCGTTATGTAGAGCAGAAAGAAGATTTTGTTTTAGGAATGAGCGTAAACTATTGAAAGTTCGAGATGCTTTTTCTGGTAATATAATATTTTCTTTATTTCCAGAGGAATCTGGTAGAAAAATTATTACACAAGAAGAGTGGCACAGTGATACTTGGGATGCCACAGAATATGCAAGAGAATATGATTTTTCTCAAACTTTTTTTAATCAACTGAAAAATTTAGAATTGGAAATTCCAGTTGCATCACTTCGAGTACAACTTATAGTAGACAGTCCATATTGTGCAAATGCTACAGCAGCAAAAAATTGTTATCTGTGTTTTAATTCTAGCTACTCGGAAAATTCTATGTATAGTAATGGAATTGATTATTCTAAAGATTGCTTAGATAATTCACATATTAATCATTCTGAGAGATGTTATCAGTGTTTTTGGCTACAGAATTGTTATCAATGTTATTTTACAATAATGTCTGTCGAATCAAATAATCTTTGGTTTTGTAGGGACTGTCTTGGTTGCAACAATTGTTTTGGTTGTGCTAATTTAAGAAAATCATCATATTATATTTTTAATAAACAATATACAAAAGAGGAATATCTCAAAAAACTTGAAGAAATGGATTTAGACACAAGAGATGGTTTGTTGAAAGCAAATATACAAGTTCGAGAATTTTGGGATACCCAACTGACAAAATTTAACCAGGGGATTAAAAATCTTGAATCCACTGGTTCGTATGTGACAAATTGTAAAAATGTTTATGACAGTTTTTTGATAAGAGAGGGTGAAAATATAAAATATTCACAATATTTATCTGTGCCTAAAAGTAAAGATTGTTATGATTGTACATCATGGGGGGCAAATATGGAACTTGATTATGAAGTTGCGCTGGGTGGAGATAATTCTTATGAAATTAAGTTTTCTTACAATTGTTGGCCGAGCTGTAAAAGTATAGAGTATAGTATAAATCTTTTTAACTGCTCTGATTGTTTTGGTTGTGTTGGTTTGAAAAAGAAACAGTATTATATTTTAAATAAAAAGTATACTAAAGAAGAATATTTTGATAGGGTAGAAAAAATTAAAAAACATATGAGTGATATGCCATATATTGATAAAAAAGGGAATGTATATAATTATGGGGAATTTTTCCCAATAGAATTTTCTCCTTTTGGGTATAATAATTCTGTTGCTATGCAGTTTATTGATATGACAAAGGAAAAAGCTGAAAAAAATGGCTATCCTTGGTACGAAGTTTCATTAGTGCAATATAATATTACCAAGACAAAAGAAAATTTACCCCTAAGAATATCAGAAACGAATGATGTTATCTTAAATGAGATAATTGAATGTGAGAAGTGTAGGAAGGCATATAAAATATTAAACGATGAATTATTGTTCTATAGAAAAGAAAATTTACCAATTCCATCAATGTGTCATGATTGCCGATTTGAGATTAGAATTAAAGATAGATTAAAACTGGAATTGTATGAGAGGAAATGCATGTGTAACGGAACCCATGATATAAATAATAAGTATAATAATACTTCAGAACATTTACACGGCAATAATCCATGTGGAGAAATGTTTAAGACGGGATATTCCCCAGATCGCCCTGAAATCATATATTGTGAAAAATGTTATCAACAAGAAGTGTACTAAGTAATTACGAATTAAAATGCAAAGCGAAACAAAAAATTGTCAAAATTGTAAAAAAGACTTCACTATCGAGCCAGATGATTTTTCTTTCTATGAGAAGATAAAGGTTCCACCTCCAACATTTTGTCCAGAATGTCGAGTTATTCGCCGACTTTCTTGGCAAGGGATTAGGAAATTATATAAGAAGAAATGTGAAAGAACTGGTGAATTATTAATAACAACACATCATCCAGATTCTCCTCATAAAATATATCGTCAAGATATATGGTGGGGAGATAGTTGGGATCCAAAAGATTATGGAAGAGATTACGATTTTTCTCGACCATTTATGGATCAATATAAAGATTTAATAGAGAATATTCCATTTCCATCACTTTATACAGATTATTCTTCAATGAAAGAGAGTGATTATTGTAACGCTGCTTCATTTTGTAAAAATTGTTATCTTTTATTTCGTGTTACTGGAGAAGCCCTAGATAGTGCTTATGGTAATAGTATAGTAAAAATTAAATCTTCCTTTGATGTATCTTTTTCAAATCACGTAGAGCTCTGTTATGAAATATTAAGAGTGAATAAAAGTTATAAGGTTTTTTATAGTCAAAATTGTGATGATTGTGTGGAAATATATTTTTGTAGTGATTTAGTTGGGTGTCAAAATTGTGTTGGTTGTATAAATTTAATAAATAAAAATTATTGTATTTTTAATGTACAGTATTCCAAAGAAGAATATACTGAAAAATTAAATGAATTCGACTGGTCAACGACTGAAGGAGTGAATAATTTTAAAATACAAGTTTATGAATTTATGCTTAAATATCCTCGTAAATCTATTAAAGGCAAAAGTAATAAAAATGTACTAGGAGATTATATTTCAAATTCAAAAAATGTCTTAGATTCATATATGGTTATAAATGGTGAAGATAGTCGATATTGCCAATTTACAAAGGAAGGGCCAATTTCTAATTGCTATGATTATTCGTGGTTTGGTGACAAATCGGAGTGGTTATACGAGGCTTGTTGGGTTGGGTTAAACGCTTATAATAATAAATTCAGTGTTTGGAATTATTACGCTCACGATATTGAGTATTGTTTTGGTTGCCATAGTTCTGGTAATCTTTTCGGTTGTGTCGGTATAAGAAAAGGTGAATATTGTATTTTAAATAAACAATATAGTAAAAAAGAATATGAAGAATTAATTCCTAAAATAAAAGAACATATGAATCAAATGCCATATATAGATAAAAATGAGAGAGTTTATATATATGGTGAATTCTTTCCAGTTGAATTTTCGCCTTGGGCTTATAATGAATCTTCTGCTAATGATCTTTTCCCTTTAACCCAAGACAGTGCAGTAAAACAAGGTTTTAATTGGAGGAACGAAGATAAAAAAGATTACGTAGAAGCAACAATAAATATACCAAAATTTTCAAAAGATGTCTCTGATGATTTTGTAAAAGAAATTTTAAAATGTAATAATTGTACTAAAAATTATAGACTTATTCCTTTGGAATTAAAATTTTATAAGAGATTTAATATTCCGATTCCGGAAGAGTGTTTTTTCTGTAGGGATTTAAAAAGGGCAAAATTATTGAATCCAATTAAAATATACGATAGAAATTGTGATAAATGTAATATAGATATTCGAACATCATATGCCCCAGACAGGCCAGAAATTGTGTATTGTGAACGTTGTTATCAGAATGAAGTTTATTAAATATGTAGTAAGTGGTTACAGATAGCGGCAAGGCCGCTATCTGGGAGAGTGTATTAAATACTGATATCAGCCATGGCTGATATCAGTGAAAAGATAGAAATCAAAAAAACGATTAAGCGAAGCTTAATCGTTTTTTTGATTTCTAATTTGTAACTCTAATTATTAATTAGTAATCGGTAATTAGTAATTATTCTATAATTGTTCTGTCACTGGATCAGCAGCGGTTTTGAGTAGGCCGAAGAGTAAGTCAGAATATTTCCAGTAAGCCTCATTGCCTTTGATTTGGGCGACACATTCAGCGGCAACGGCTTTTTCAAATGAATTTTGGTGCAATGGCCAGTGACGATAAACCCATGAGACATTGCCATTTGACTCAGCAACAACTTTAGCTAAAGTTGCCTGGAAAATTTTACAATAAGGACATTCAAAATCAGAATATTCTATGATTTTAACTTTTGCCTCAGGATTTCCCATAAGATGATCTCCTTCTTCGATCACAGCAATTTCACCTTCATATTTTTGGGTGACAGTTCCAGCTAAGACTTCATCGATAGCCTTTTGAACATTCTCGGCTGACTCAGCGCCCCTTAGTTCTGTTTTGACTCCATTACTACCTATGATGACGGTGTAAGGTGTTCCTCTTTGATCAGCTGGCACCGCTTTCATGGCACTCGCGACACTAGCTTCGATTTTTTTACCAAGAGCCTCAGTGTCGGTTTTTTCGATACAAGCTGTAAGTTTTTCTTTTGAAACTCCAACTTGCTCGGATAATGTTTTTTCTTTTGAAGTAATTCCGCTTCCACTACCATTTGTTAATAAAATACCAACCATGATAAATAATCCAGCTATAATTATAGAAATAGGGGTTGTTATTTTTTGACCTTCTTTTTTTTCTATGACTTGTTCTTTATTTGTCTCTTCGTTTTCCATTTGATTAAATAATAATCTCAAATAAGATTATTGTGATTAAAATAATAAAAATAACTACTTTCTTAATATAATTTCCACCAATCATGGCTGGAACTATTTTTCCATTGTAGCATATATCATTCCTACAAAGAACGATATTTTAGGTTGAAAAATATGGAGAATATGTTATACTGCAATGACATTATGAATTCAGTCTACACGGTTATATTTTATGTGTTTTCTTTCATTTCTGTCTATGTGCAGATATTTTTTTTAGTGACCTTTTTTGATAAAAGACGTAAAATATCATGGAGTCCAGAGCATATTGAATTGAAAAAATATCCAACAGTGACGGTTGCGGTTCCTTGTTATAACGAAAGTACAACAATAAATAAAACCATAAAATCACTTCTTGGTTTGGACTACCCGAAAGATAAATTAACTCTTCTTATTGTTGATGATGGAAGTACTGATGACACTTGGGATATAATAAAAAGTTACGACAATGGTCAAAATATTTTGTGTTTTCACAAAGAAAATGGAGGAAAACATACGGCCGTCAATTTTGCCTTAGAAAAAAGTACTTCAGAATTTTTTAGTTGTCTTGATGCTGATTCTTTTGTTCATAGTCAAACTCTAAAAAGAATAATGAGGTATTTTGAAAATGATCCCAGAAACATGGCCATTATTCCTTCGGTTTTAAGTTATGACCCAAAAAATTTAATTCAAAATGCTCAGAAAGTTGAGTATGATATGGGTGTCTATATTAAAAAGATGTTAGGGCTAGTTGGGGGCATACAAGTTACACCTGGGCCTTTGTCGACTTTTCGTAAGAAGGTCTTTGATGAATTGGGTCCTTATAGAAAAGCTCACAACACAGAAGATCAAGAAATTGCTCTTCGCATGCAGGAACATGGATATAAAATAGATTATTGTCCTGATGCTTATGTTTATACGAACACCCCAGATTCAATAGTAAAATTATACAGACAAAGGCTGAGATGGATTTATGGATTTATAAAAAATCTTGTTGATTATCGACATTTATTATTTAAGAAAAAATATGGAACGGTTGCTTTGTTTACATTACCAACCGGGATGGTTTCAATATTTGGAATAGTTTTTGTGTTTTTTACTATTATTTATAATTTAATACATTTTGTTTCAAATAAAATTATTGAAATAAATACTATTGGTTTCCAGCATTTTTTTCAACTGAATTATAAATTTGAATGGTTTTTTGTTAATACAAAAGCCATGTTGTTTTTCTCAATAATTTTGTATATACTTGTTATTGTATCAGTATTGATTGGGAGAAAAATGTCGACAGGAAAAGCCAATTTTTCTCTCTCAATAATTTATTTTAGTACCATCTATAGTATTGTAGCGCCGTTTTGGATGTTGAGAGCCGTTTATAATGCTATCATTTCTAAAGAGTCTAGTTGGATTTATGAACGTAGGATTACCAAATAATTAAATTTATGCATCAACACGAACCAAATGATTGGAAAAAATATGTTATTGTTTTATTTATAACCTCGACGATATTCATCTCGGGATTGTGGCTTTCCAATTATTTTAATAATAAAAAAATCAATCAATTAAAATCAATTGAGAATAAAATCTCACTTGATTTAATGTCTTCAGAAACACAATTTTCTTTACTTCAAGAACAATCATGCAAGGATGTTTCAGGCACAGTTTTGTCATCAGAATTAAATTCATTGGCGGATAAAATTTCTTATAGTGAAAATAATATTGGAGTTGAAAATGTTGATGTTATTAGTTTAAAAAAATATTATTCATTACTTGAAATTAAAGATTATCTTTTAATGAAAAAAATTCGAGAGCGTTGTGGTGAAAAATCTATTTTCATTCTTTATTTTTATAAAAACGACAATTGTGATGATTGTACCAAACAAGGATATGTCTTAACATCTCTTCGTGAGAAGTATCCAGAACTGAGAGTTTATTCATTTGATTACAATCTTGATCTATCGGCGATTAGAACTATGACCTCAATTTATAAGGTTCCAGATGATTTACCAGCTATTGTTATTAATGGTAAGGTCTATAGTGGTCTTCATACGGTTGAAGAAATAGAAAAAACATTTCCAGAATTGGAAAGTATAAAAGTAGATGAGTCAGTGAAAGAAAAAACAACGAGTACTGTAAAGGATCTAATTAAGAAAGGGGAGACGACGGAATAATAAACACGAGGATTTGGTCACGAGTTTTCGCCTCTGATTTTTTGAAATTCAAGGGCCGGCAGACGAGGAATCATCACGGATAATTTCCTGCTGGAAATTTCCGCGACCCCGCCTCGCGCCGTCGCGCTCCGGCTTTCGAATCCTCGTGCCGAGAAAAAAAGATGTCATTTA
>CAYRQO010000015.1:0-9021 GCA_964426515.1 uncultured Candidatus Saccharibacteria bacterium
AAATTACTTTTACTCCAAACAAAGAAAATGATCGAACAGTCAACGCTCTTTGGGGTACATATGCTTCACACGTTAAAAATATGATCACTGGTGTTAATGAAGGTTATTCTAAAAAATTAATTTTAGAAGGAGTTGGTTTCAAATCAGAAGTGGCTGGTCAATTTTTAAATTTAGCTCTTGGATTTTCTCATCCAGTTAAAATTGCTATTCCAACTGGTCTAACGGTCACAGCTGAGAAAAATAATATTACCGTTTCAGGTATAGATAAAGAATTGGTTGGTTCATTTACTGCTTCTGTCCGTGCCAATAAAAAACCAGAACCATATAAAGGAAAAGGATTCCGTTATCATGATGAAGTTATTCGTCGTAAGCAAGGTAAGAAGGCCGCATAATATATGATTAATAAAAAATTAGAAAAAAGAATAAGACTAAAGAAAAAAATCCGCAATAAAATAAATGGAACAGCTAAAACTCCACGACTTTCAGTTTTTCGTTCTAATAATTTTATGTATGCCCAGATTATTGATGATGTGAAAAATGTTACAATCGTTTCAGCTTCTGATTTGAAAGTTAAAAAAGGCACTAAATCAGAAAAATCAAAAGCAGTTGGGATTGAAATTGCTGAAAAAGCTATAGCTAAAGGAATTAAAACCTGTGTCTTTGATCGAAATGGTTTTAAATATACAGGACGTGTTAAGGCTTTAGCTGATGCAGCTCGAGCTGGGGGTCTTAAATTTTAACCCGCCTTGCCGCGAGGCAGGTATAATAAATATATGGATACAGCAAAACCAAAACAAAATACAAACAACAATCGAGGTTTTAGTAAGCCAACTTTTCAAAAGAAAGAAGGTGGAGATAATCGCCGATCACGTCCTTCTTTTGAAAGACCTAAACCAGAATTTGATCAGAAGATGGTTTCTATTCGTCGAGTGACTCGTGTTGTGGCTGGTGGACGTCGAATGACTTTTGCGGTGGCAATTGCTATTGGTGATAAAAAAGGTTCAGTTGGACTTGGCACAGGAAAAGGTGGTGACACAGCTATTGCTATCACCAAAGCTCTTCGTCAAGCTAAAAAAAATATGTTCAAAATAAAGACAACTAAAGAAATGTCTATTCCTCACGAAGTCAAAGCTAAATTTTCTAGTTCTCAGCTAAGTATTAGACCTAACTATGGTAAAGGTTTAGTTTCAGGTAGTACTGTTCGAGATATGTTGATACTAGCTGGTATTAAAAATGTAACTGCTAAACTTCACTCTGGTAGTAAAAATAAATTAAACAATGCCCGCGTTGCCTATAAAGCTCTTTATATGTTGAAAGAAAAATCACAAATCAAAGCTATTCCATTTGTTGCTCCAGAAGTGGTCGCCGCCGAAGTTAAAGAAGTAATTAAATAAATTTTATGCAATTAGATACATTAAAAAGAGAACATCCAAATAAAAAAGCCAGACAAGTTGGCCGTGGAGGAACTCGAGGTAAGACATCTGGCCGAGGAGGCAAGGGTCAAACAGCTCGAGCTGGTAATAAACGACGTCCGCAGATTCGTGATATAATCAAGAAGCTTCCAAAACTTCGAGGTTATCGATTTAATTCTGGAGCGATTAAGTATTCACCCGTTAATGTCGGTTCGCTTAATATTTTTGAAGAAGGACAAGCAGTGACGGTATCAGTTTTATTTGAAAAGAATTTAGTTCGTCGAGTTGGAGGAGTTTTACCACAAGTAAAAATTCTTGGTAAAGGCGAAATAACAAAAAAGCTTTCAATCACTGGTTGTAAAGTTTCAGATTCTGCTAAAGTAAAGATTGAAAAAGCTGGTGGAAGCATAAAATAATATGGAAAGTATTTGGATTAAAATAAAAACCATTTTCACCGATAAAACATTGAGAAATCGTGTTTTATTTGTGCTTGGAGCTTTAGTTGTCTTTCGTTTACTTTCGGCAATTCCAATTCCAGGAGTTGATGCAATTAAACTTCAAAATTTTGTCAACAATAATCAATTCGTTGGAGTTTTGAATGTTTTCTCTGGTGGTGGACTTTCAACTTTGTCTATTATCATGCTTGGAGTTGGTCCATATATTACTTCGTCAATCATCATGCAGCTTCTAACCATTATGTCTCCACGATTGAAAGCGATGTATCAGGAAGATGGTGAGATTGGTAGAAAAAAGTTTACTCAATTTAGTCGAATGATCACGATTCCACTTGCTATTATTCAAGGCTTGGCCTTATTAGTTCTTCTTCGACGTCAAGGTATCATGACTGACTTGTCAGTCTTTTCGACAATTACAAATCTTTCAGTCATCGTGGCTGGTTCAATGCTCATAATGTGGATCGGTGAATTGGTTTCAGAATTTGGAATTGGTAATGGAGTTTCTTTGATAATTTTTGCTGGAATTGTGGCTAATATTCCAAAAGAAGTTTCTCAATTTATATTTACATTCAATATTTCTAATTTTCCAGTTTATCTTTTATTTTTAGCTGTTGGACTGTTAATTGTGGCCGGAGTAGTGGTGGTGACAGAAGCCGAACGACCTGTTCCTGTGACTTATGCTAAACAGGTGAGAGGAGATCATGTTTCAGGTGGAACTCAGACTTATTTACCAATCCGTGTTAATCAAGCCGGAGTTATTCCAATAATTTTTGCCTTATCAATTTTACTTTTCCCTCAATTGATAGGTAACGCATTGTCAGGAATGACCAACGGAACACTTTTGGCAATTTCAAGAGGCTTATTGTGGTTTGTTCAAAACACATGGCTTTATTCATTATTCTATTTTATCTTTGTCTTTTTATTTACTTATTTTTACACAGCTGTAACTTTTGATCCAGAACAAGTTGCAACTAATTTACAGAAAAATGGTGCTTTCGTTCCAGGTATCCGTCCAGGCGAAGCAACTCGAGATTATATTTCTAAAATTTTAAATCGAACAACGATGATGGGTGCAGTATTCCTTGGTTTGATCGCTGTTTTACCTCTTATCATTAAAGCTATCACTGGTATCACGGCTTTTGCCATCGGCGGAACGGCCTTGCTTATCGTCGTGTCTGTTGTCCTTGATTTAATCAAAAAAACCGAAGCACAATTATCGATGAGAGAATATTAAAAAGACCTAATCGATTGGGTCTTTTTTTATATTTGGCTAATTTAGTATATAATGAATTAATATGGATAAATCAAACACATTTATTTTTGTTGGGCGATCAGGTTCGGGAAAGGGAACTCAGCTTGAACTATTAAAAGAATATTTATCATCACAAGATAAAGACATACCAATAAAGTCAATTGTTATGGGGGATATTTTTCGATCATTCTTTAAAGAATCAAATTATGTTTCAAAAATTGCTCAGGCCGTAACTATGGAAGAAGGAAAATTTCAACCTAATTTTTTAACTGACGCTTTATTTGTACGGAATGCCATTGATATTGTTGATGAAGATTCTATTTTATTTTTTGATGGCTATCCTCGCAATACAAATCAACTCGAGGTAATTGAAGAATTATTGAAATATATTAAAAGACAAGATCCAATTGTTATTAATATCGAAGTTAGTCGAGAAAATGTTAAAAATAGAATGTTGTCTCGAGGCCGTGGCGATGATAATGAGAAAGCCATTGAAAGCCGACTCAATGAATATGATAAGTTTATTTTACCGATGTTAGATGTTTTAAAAAATGATTCTTATTTTAAATATATTGAAATAGACGGAGAAGGTAAGATAGAAGAAATTCATAATAATATTATTAAATCTTTAAACATATAATATGGATATAAAAAATTACATTGTTGTATCACTTGGGGGTTCTCTAATTATTCCAGATGAGATAGATGTTGTTTTTTTAAAATCTTTTGTTAGCTTAATTAAAGATTATGTTGGAAAAGGATATAAATTTTTAATTATTACTGGCGGGGGAAAGATTTGTCGAAGATATAATGATTCTCTGAAACAAATTACTGATCCAGATAATGAAGACCTAGACTGGTTAGGAATTTCAGCTACCAGACTCAATGCTGAATTAATTAGAATTTCTTTTGGTGATTTAGCTTATGAAAAAGTGATATTAGATCCAGATTTTATTCCTAATAATGACAATCCGATTATTGTCGGGGGAGGCTGGAAACCCGGAAATAGTAGTGATTTGGCGGCTATTCATGGGGCTAAAAATATTGGAGCAACGAGGATCATTAATCTTTCAAATATCGATTTTGTCTACGACAAAGATCCAAAGATTGATCAAACCGCTAAACCTATTGATAAAATATCTTGGGCTGATTTTCGATTACTATTACCCAATGATTGGATTCCAGGTATAAATTTCCCTTTTGATCCAATTGCGGCGAGTGTCGCTGAAAGTCTTGGTTATGAAGTAGTAATTTTAAATGGAAAAAATATAGAAAATATAAAAAACTATTTAGACGGCAAAGAATTCGTTGGAACAGTAATAAATTAGTTAATAATTACAAATTAAGAATGGAAAGCCAAACTAAAATTTGTCAAAACTGCAAGAATGACTTTATTATTGAGCCCGATGATTTTTCTTTCTATGAAAAAATAAAAGTTCCACCACCAACATTTTGTCCGGAGTGTCGTTTGCAACGTCGGTTGACCTTTCGAAATGAACGAGGTCTCCACCGAGCTGTTTGTGATTTGTGCAATAAAAATATTATCTCTGTTATTCCAAATGGGAAGTTAAAAACTTATTGTATTCCTTGCTGGGTTTCTGAGAATTGGGATGTGATGGAATATGGCATGAAATATGACTTTTCGAAAAAATTTTTTGAACAATATAATGAATTGTTAAGTAAAGTACCAGTGAGGTCATTGGCGGGGAGTAGTAATTCTTTGATAAATAGTGAATATACAAATATGTCCGGTCATTTAAAAGATTGTTATTTGTTATATGGTTCAGAAAATTGCACAAATTGTTGTTATGGTTCTGAGGTTATAGATTCGTCTGATTGTTTAGATTGTATGATGGTTATGAATAGTAATTTTTGTTTTGATTCGATAAATTGTCAGAAATGTTCAAGGGCGAATCATTGTATAGACTGTCGAGATTCTCTTAATATTAGTTATTCGCGAAATCTTTCAAGCTGTTCTTATTGCTTTGGTTGTTCAAATCTAAGCAATAAAAGCTATTATATTTTTAATAAACCATATGATAAAGAAAGCTATTTTTTAAAAATTAAAGAGTTAGATTCAGGTTCACATTCAGAAATGTTAAAAAATAAAAAAGAAGCCGAAACTTTTCAGAATGAATTTCCCAAAAAGTATTTTCATGGATTTAAAAATAATAATGTAACGGGTGATTATATATATAATTCCAAGAACTCTTTCAGTTCATTTGTTGTAACCGGAGCAGAAGATTGTAAATATTGTTTCAATTTAGTCCTAAACTCTTCTAAGGAATGTTTTGATTATTCTGATTGGGGTGCAAATGTTTCAAATATATATGAATCTCAAACATGTGGAAATAATGTTAGCAATTTGAAGTTCTCATTTTTCGTTGGTAAAAATAGTATGAATGTTGAATATTCGGGACATTGTGCCAATTGTCAAAATATTTTTGGTTGTTTAGGGCTTCGTAATAAACAATATTGTATTTTTAATAAACGATACACCAAAGAAGAATTTGAAAAATTGGTCCCCAAAATTAGACAGCATATGATAGATATTCCATATGTTGATAAAAAGGGGAATGTCTATAAATATGGAGAGTTTTTTCCGGCAGAGATTTCTATTTTCCCTTACAATGATACTACTGCTCAGGATTATTTTAATTTAACAAAAGAAGAAATTTTAAATAATGGTTACACTTGGGTAGATAATATTGATAAAAATTATCCTATTGATATTAAGGCTGAAACTTTACCAGATAATATTATAGATACACCTTCGGATATTACGAGCAAAGTCATCCAATGTTTAAATATTGTTGAAGAAACTAAAAATTCAAATTGTACTGGTGCTTTTAAAATAATCCCATCAGAATTTTCACTGTATAGAAAAGAAAGAATACCCATCCCTAGATATTGTCCCAATTGTAGATATTTTAAAAGATTTAAAAACAGAAATCCTTTAAAACTCTGGCACAGGTCTTGTATGAAAGAGGGTTGTAAGAATGAATTTGAAACTTCATACTCACCCGAAAGGCTTGATATAGTATATTGCGAGAAATGTTATCAACAAGAAGTTTATTAATATGGAATATAATTCTGAAACTAAAATTTGTCAAAACTGCAAGAATGACTTTATTATTGAGCCCGATGATTTTTCTTTCTATGAAAAAATAAAAGTTCTACCACCAACATTTTGTCCGGAGTGTCGTTTGCAACGTAGATTAGTTTGGATGAAGGGAGTTGAGCTTTTTAAAAGAAAATGTGATTTATGTGGGGAAATTAAACTTTCAATGTATCACCCGAACGCCCCTTATATTGTTTATTGTGATCGTTGTTGGTGGAGCGATAAATGGGATCCAAGAGATTTCGGCATGGAGTATAATCCAGAGCAAAAATTCTTTGAACAATGGAATGAACTTCTGCATCAAACCCCAATTCTTGGTCTTTCAATAGATAAAGTTAGTGGTGATCTTTCTCCTTATACAAACCATGTAGGTAATTCAAAAAATTCTTACTTAGTTTATTATTCAGATTATGCTCTAGACTCAGCTTTTGCTTATCAATTAACTCACTCTAAGAATGTTTATAATAGTGGCAGTGTCATGGAGTGTGATACTGTCTATGATTCATCTAATTTATTTAAGTCATATAATATTATTGGCGGGGCTAGTAATAATACGACATCTTATGATTGTGCTTTTATACGTGATTGTGAAGGAGCGCACCATTGTTTTATCGCTTCCAATATTCATAATCAGTCGTATTATTTTTTAGGTCAAAAAATTTCAAAAGAAGAATATGAAGAAAAAATAAAAGAAATTGATTTAGGTTCGTACCAGCAATATCAATTTTGGAAAAATAAAGCTCTCGATTTTTTTAAAAATAGTATTCCTCGATCAAAATGGGAAACTTTGTCAGTGAATTCGTCAGGTAGTTATGTTTTTCAATCAAAAAATTGTCAGGATTGTTTTGATGTGACCGATTGTGAAAATTCAAAATTTTTAATGTTAATAAAAATTGGCAAAGTTAAAGATTGTTATGATTATATAGATTGGGGCGAAAACGCTGAACTTATTTATGAAGGTATTACAATTGGTAATGGAGCTAGTAATGTTAGGTTTGTCCACGAATCGGGGCATAATATTTCCGATATTGAATATTCAAAACTTTCAACCGGAGGGGCTCATCATTTTGGTTGTGTTTCTATTAAAAAAACTGAGTATTGCATTTTAAATAAACAATATACAAAAGAAGAATATCTTAAATTAAGAGAAAAAATTATAAAAGACATGGATAATAATCCATATATTAGTAAAGTTGGTCATATTTATAAATATGGCGAATTTTTTCCACCCGAATTTTCCCCTCATGCTTATAATGATACATTTGCTTACAGATTTAATTCTTTAAAGAAAGAAGAAATAATCTCTAAGGGATTAAAATGGAATGAAACAGAAAAAAAAGAATACGAGATTACAATGACAAATAATGAAATTCCAGATCATATTAAAAATGTTGATGAAAAGATTTTATTAGAAATTATTCAATGCTCGACTTGCCAGAGAGGTTTTAAAATTATTCCTCAGGAGTTGCAATTTTTAAAGAAATTAAATTTACCACTACCTCGGCAATGCCCATTTTGCAGGGTAGGAGATAAGATCAATCACTCAATTTTAAATATGAGACTTTATCATCGAACTTGTGATAAGTGCCAAGTTGAATTTATGACTCATTACTCTAAAGAAAGAGCGCCAATTATCTACTGCAATGATTGTTATAAAAAAGAATATTATTAATTTGCTTATATTTAGTATTTATTCTAATATCGATATATGTCAGTCATAATTAAAAAACCGGAACAAATAGCGATTATTCGAGAAGGAGGGGAAATATTGGCCAAAGTATTGGCTAAAACAGCCAAGATGGTAAGCCCTGGAATTTCGACGTATGAGCTTGATCAATATGCATATAAATTAATAAAAGAAGAAGGAGGTCTTCCGGCTTTTTTAAATTATAAACCTGAGGGAGCTGATCGGGCTTATCCGGCCTCACTCTGTGTGTCTATTAATAATGAAATTGTTCATGGTATACCAAAGAAAAATCGAATTTTGAAAGAAGGCGACATTGTTTCACTTGATCTTGGATTAAAATATAAAGGACTTTTTACTGACCATGCTGTGACAGTGCCAGTTGGTGAAATTTCAAAAAAAGATCAACAATTGATAAATGATACAAAAAAAGCTTTAGAGATTGGCATTTGGGCAGCTCGGGGAGGAAATACAGTTGGTGATATTGGCGAGGCCATAGAGTCATTTGTGAATCATCGTTATGGTATTGTTCGAGAATTAGCTGGACATGGTGTTGGGGTAGAAATTCACGAAGATCCGTATGTTCCCAATTATGGTAAAGCCGGCAAGGGGCAGAAATTAATACCAGGCATGATTATTGCTATTGAGCCAATGCTAAATATTGGTAAGGACAATATTATTAGCTTAGATGATGGCTATACAATTAAAACCGCCGATGGTACTCGCTCGGCTCATTTTGAGCATACAATTTTAATAACAGAAGGTGACGCAGAGATTTTAACTTTAATTTAATAAAAATAGAAAAGAAATAGTCTTTGAGAAATACATTGCGGAGGCTGAGATTCTAACTGTGATATAATATTCAGATGGAAGGATTTAATTTAAATAACGCCCCAAAATTTAAAACCCCCCAAGAGGAGTTAGATTTTTTGCGAGCTCATATTGCTGAACGTGAGAAAGCTTTAGCTCAAGATGGTAAAGAAGTTAATAAAGAAGAGTTGGCTCACAATTTATTATCAGAATATCGAAAATATGAACCGAAAGATGTCATGCATAAAAGTGCTGTTATTAAAAGTAATGATATTAGACTGAGCGTT
>CAYRQO010000015.1:9031-11301 GCA_964426515.1 uncultured Candidatus Saccharibacteria bacterium
TATTGAGAAATTAGTTTTAAGATTAAAACCAGAAACGCACGATAATAAAATGGAAGAGTTGCTTGGTATTTTACTCGACAAGGGAATATCAAATACACTTTCAATTATTAACAAGATGAACAATCCTCATTTAGATGATGACTTCCACCGATTTTTAGTTCAATATTTGCATAGTACCCACAAGGTTCCTGGATTAAAAGAAAACACTCCATTATTTAAATCACTTGATATGAAGCTTTTTGAAATTACTCTTCCCGATATGAATGACACGGAAGCCAATAAGAAAAGTTTGAAAGAATTACTAGGTGCTATGGAGCAATTTTATGCCGGCATGCATTCTGTTGGTGAAGGACGAGAAAATTTTAATCGCAATCACTTTACCCTTGAGATTGCTTTATCGGAAGGTAGTGATAATTTTGTTTTTTATACGGCGGTGCCTTCGCAAAAAGCAGATTTATTTGAAAAACAATTATTCGGTGTTCATCCGAATGCAAAAATTGTTGAAGCGATTGATGATTACAATATTTTTTCCGATAATGCCTCGATTTCCGCTTCATATGCGACCTTAGCTAAACACAATGTTTACCCAATTAAATTATATGACACACTAGATCATGATCCACTCAACATAATTTTAAATATTTTTACTAAACTTAAAAAAACAGGCGAAGGAGCCTCAATTCAATTTACGATTTGTCCTGAAGATGATGATATCATTCGAGAATTCCATATTATCTTAGCTGATGTGAAAAATGGTATGTCGGTTCGGACGGCTTCAAGCATGACTCGCCAAGTCGCTAAAGAATTTACTTCTTTGGCCAAAGAAATGCTTTTCGGTTCATCAAAAAAGAAAGAAGAGAAAAAAGTTAATGATAAAGCCGTTGAGAATATTACCGAGAAAATGAAAAGCACTATCATGGCGACCAATATTAGAGTTGTAGTTTCAGCTGAAGACAAAAATAGATCAAAACAAATATTGTCGGAAATTGAATCATCATTTAATCAATTTACCGAAGCCGATCGTAATGGATTTAATTTCATTCGCCCTGAAGGGACAGAATTATCAAAATTAATTCACGATTTTTCTTATCGAATGTTTTCAAGCGAGTATTCAATGCCACTTAATTTAAAAGAATTGGCGACGATTTTTCATTTCCCGTATGGTGTTGTTTCTTCACAATTAAAACAAGCTAAGGCCGGCATTGCGCCTGCCCCAATGGAAATGGGTGAAGAAGGTATTGTCCTTGGAATAAATAGTTATCATGGTAAAGATACGAAGATTCATATGACTCGCGAGGATCGAATGCGCCATATGTATATTATTGGACAAACTGGAACTGGTAAAACGACAATCTTGAAAAATATGATTGCTCAAGATATAAAAAATGGTGACGGAGTTTGTTATATTGATCCACACGGAACAGACATTCAAGATATTTTAAGTTACATTCCAAAAGAACGCATTGATGATGTTATTTATTTTGATCCAGCTTATACCGCTCGTCCGATGGGGCTCAATATGCTCGAATTTGATCCAAAATATCCTGAACAGAAAACTTTCGTCGTCAATGAATTGATGGGAATTTTCAATAAACTTTTCGATATGAAAACTTCCGGGGGTCCAATGTTTGAACAATATTTCAAAAATTCGGCTTTCCTTATAATGGAAGACCCCGAATCGGGTTGTACTTTACTTGAGATATCACGAGTTTTGGCTGATAAAGAATTTCGTGATATGAAATTAGCAAAATGTAAAAACCCAATCATCACTCAATTTTGGAAAAGTGCCGAGCAGACAACAGGCGATCAATCAATTGCCAACTTCGTGCCTTATATTACTTCCAAATTCGATAACTTTATCTCAAACGACATTATGCGCCCGGTGGTTCTTCAAGAAAAATCAGTTTTTAATTTCAGAGAAATAATGGATAATAAGAAAATTTTATTGGTCAATCTTTCAAAAGGACGACTTGGAGAAGTAAATGCCAATTTAATTGGATTACTTCTTGTTGGTAAAATACAAATGGCGGCCCTTTCTCGAGTAGATATGTTTGGTAAACCAATGAATGATTTTTATCTTTATATTGATGAATTCCAAAACGTCACAACCGATTCGATTTCTTCCATTTTATCTGAAGCGCGTAAGTATCGACTGTCTTTAACTATTGCTCATCAATATATTTCACAACTTGAAGAAAATATTAAAAATGCGGTTTTTGGTAACGTTGGTTCAATGGCCATTTATCGCATTAGTACTGAAGATGCCAATT
>CAYRQO010000016.1:0-11244 GCA_964426515.1 uncultured Candidatus Saccharibacteria bacterium
ATTAGTATTAGAAAATAAACTTAAGCCAGTTTTCTCAAAATAATAAAAAAATTAGTCGAGGAAGTTTTCAATACAATAATACAAAAGGCAATCGTCGACCAAAAGTTGAAAATTCTAATCAACAAAATAAACCAACTTATACAAAAAATAAACCTAGCCCTATTCCCCCACCTGAAAAAGGTGTGATCAGAATAATTCCACTTGGTGGAGTTGAAGAAATTGGAAAAAATATGACCGCCATTGAAATTGGTGATGATATTATTGTTGTTGATGCTGGGATGCAATTTAAAACTGAAAATACTCCAGGAATCGATTATATTATTCCCAATACGACATATTTAGAAGAAAGAAAAGATAAAGTGAGAGCAATGCTTGTGACCCATGGCCACTTGGATCATATTGGTGGTATTCCTCTTGTCATGAGCCGAATTGGTAATCCACCTCTTTATTCTCGTAATCTTTCGATTCTAGTCATGAAGAAACGCCAAGAAGAATTTCCTCACTTACCTCCGCTTAATACTCATGTTGTCGAAACAAATTCCGTTATCACTGTTGGAAATATTCGTGTCCGTTTTTTTGGTGTAACTCACACAATGCCCGACTCAATGGGAATTGTGATCGAGACTCCTTACGGCTCCATTATTACTCCTGGAGACTATAAGCTTGATCAAATCGATGGAGTCGTATCACAAGAAGAAGAAAAAGAATATGCATTTTTTGATAAAGAAAAAGTTCTTTTACTTTTAACTGATTCAACAAATATTGAAAATGAAGGATTTTCTTTACCTGAAGTTCGTGTTCATGAAGGCTTGGATAAAGTAATTCGCCAAGGAACGGGCCGAATTATTATCTCAGCTTTTGCTTCATCTATTACTCGATTAATGAAAATTGTTGAAATTGCCGAATCACTTGGTAAAAAAGTTGTCCTTGATGGTAGATCTCTTAAAACCAATATGGAAGTCTGTGAACAAGCTGGCATTTTTACTCCTAAAAAAGGCACCATTATTCCAGTCGAAGATGTTGATAGCTATCCACCAAACAAAGTTTTAATCATGATGACTGGAGCGCAAGGAGAAGAATTTGCTGCCCTTGGTCGAGCCGCAAATAAAACTCACAAAAAATTTACCATTCGTCCCGGAGATACAATTATCCTCTCTTCATCAATCGTGCCCGGAAATGAAATTGCGGTTCAACACTTAAAAGATAATCTATCTCGTCATGGCGTTAGAATTATAAGTTACAGAACAAGTGAAGAATATATTCACGCTACTGGCCACGGCAATCAAGAAGACATTAAGTGGTTGCACAAAAAAACTCACCCTAAATTTTTTATTCCAATTCATGGTTGGCATTCGATGTTGGTTAAACATAAAGAAGTAGCGATGTCACTTGGAATGTCAGGAGATAATATTATAGTCCCTGATAATGGTTCAATTATTGAAATAATTGATAACGGTGAAAAAATGATTCTAAGAAAAGAAAAAGCACCTTCCGGACCAATGATGGTTGACGGTTTTTCAGTCGGTGATGAACAAGATGTAGTAATCCGCGACAGAGTAATGCTTGCTCAAGATGGTATGTTTGTTTTGATTGCCACTATTGACTCGACCTCTGGTAAATTAAGAAAATCACCAGATATTATTTCTAGAGGTTTTATTTATTTAAAAGAAAACCAAGAATTATTACATCAAGTTCGTCTAATTATTAAAAAAACAATCGAGGATGAAGCGGGCGGAATGAATCCAATAGATTTTGATGTTGTTAAAAGCGCCCTTGGAGATAATATTTCTAAATTTCTCTTTCAAAAAACAGCTAAGCGTCCAATTGTTATCCCAGTATTATTAAGTATATAAATACGTATAGAATGAAAACTACAAAAATAAAAAGAATGTATATCCTGTCGTTCTTTTTTGCTCTACATATTTCTATTTCAGCTTATATTAGCTCTGTCTTTTTAACTCAATTTATTAGCGAAAATTATGTTGGAATCTTATACACCCTAGCCTCCCTATTAACCTTAATTCTTCTAACAAAAAGTTCCAGTATTTTAAAAAATTTTGGAAATCGAAAACTAACCTTAATTTTTCTATTAATAAATATGTTTTCATTGGTGGGTTTAATAACTTCCAAGAATCCTTTTATTGTCGGAACTTCATTTATATTATTCATGTCCACCAATACTTTGGTTTATTTTTGTATTGATATTTTTATCGAACATTTTGGTAATCCTGAAACGATTGGCAAAACTAGAGGGTTATATTTAACGATTCTAAATATTGCCTGGATGGTGTCCCCTGTCATTTCAGTTTTTTTAATTACTAAAGAAGGAGGCTATAAAGCTATATTCACTTTAGCTTTTTTTATGGTCATGCTAATGACTATTGGACTATTCTTTTCTGTTAAAACATTTAAGGACAAAATATATAAAAAGACTCCCTTCATAGAGACTTTTAAATACTTAAAAACAAATCCTCACATGTTTTCTATTGTTATTATCAATTTTATCTTACAATTCTTTTTTGCCTGGATGGTTGTTTACACCCCTATTTATTTATTTAGTCATTTAAATTTTAGCTGGAGTCAAATTGGTATTATTTTTACTATTATGTTAACCCCTTTTGTTCTCTTTGGATTGCCAATTGGTATTTTAATAGATAAATATCATGTCAACAAAAGAACTCTACTTTATATTGGTTTTATAATTATAATTAGTGCAACATTTATAATTTCTTTTATTACAACAAAGAGTGTGGCTTTATGGGCATTTATTTTATTTCTAACTCGAGTTGGTGCTAGTTTAATCGAAACAACTTCCGAGACTTATTTCTTCACTCATATCAAAGAAGAAGATGCTTATCTTTTAGGAATATTCCGCGACATGAATCCTGTTGCTTACATTATCGCCCCACTAATTGCCACAGGAGTTTTTCTTTTATTACCGTTCAATTATCTCTTTATTATTTTAAGTCTTATTTTATTAATTGGTCTATACTATATACCAAAATTAAAACATAATCACAATGCAAATATCTTACCCAATTCGAATAAATAAATATTTAGCACAAAAAAATTATTCCACCCGAGTTGGCGGTGATGAACTTATAAAAAAAGGTTTAGTTTTTATTAATGGCAAAAAAGCCGTCTTGGGCGATAAAGTTTATGAAAACGATGAAGTGACAGTTAAAACAAAAGGTAGCAAAAAAGAATATGTTTACTATGCCTATAATAAAAATATAAATGTCTCAACCAATCCCGACCCAGTAAGTACTGATATTTTACAAGTTACTAGATTTCCAACGAAGGTCTTCCCTGTTGGTCGGCTTGATAAAGATTCACATGGATTAATATTACTAACCAATGACGGCCGAGTTACTGATCGATTACTTTCTCCGCGTTTTACCCACGAAAAAGAATATGTCGTAAAAGTCGAACCAGCTTTTTCGGATAAATTTATTGAATTTATGTCAAACGGAGTTCATTTTGATGGTTTTATTAGTAAGAAATGTAAAGTTTGGCCTGCCTCGTCGAGTCAAGGCGGGCGTAAGCCAAAATCAAAAAATACTTTCCATATTATTCTAACTGAAGGCAAGAAGCGCCAAATTAGACGCATGTCTGAAGCCCTACATCACAATGTTATTGATTTAAATCGCATCCGAATAATGAATGTCGAACTCGGTAAATTACCCCTCGGTGAATATAGAGAAATCAAAGGCCAGGAATTAACCGAGCTTTTAAAACAATTAAATCTGATATAAATATAAAAAAAATAAAAACACACATATCAGCCATGGCTGATATGTGTGTTTTTATTTTTTTTATCTGGAGATGTATGGCTAAATCAAAATTTTGATCGCCCGATTGCCTATTTAGCAATATAGGGTAGTAATCCCATAAAGCGAGCGCGTTTGATGGCTTCAGCTAATTTTCTTTGATTCTTAGCTGTCACATCTGTTCGACGGCGGGCCAACATTCGAGCCGAAGGAGATAGAAATCTTTTTAAAACTTCTATATCTTTGTAGTCGATATGCTTAATATTGTTTGATGAAAAATAATCTTGTTTCATTTTTTTAATTCTTAATTTTTACTTTATAAACTTTATAACTTTTAACTAAAACGGTATATCTTCAGCATTGATCTGCTCTTCTGGATATTCAATTGTATCCAATTCCCCGTCATCTTTTTGTTCTGGTTGAGAACTTTTGGCTTGGGATTGATCAAAATTTCCGGCTGGCTTTGGCCCATTACCACTTGATCCAAATTGAACACGGTCAGCGATAACTTCCGTTCGGTATTTTTTAGTGTTTGTCGCTTGATCATCCCATGATCTTGTCTGCATCCGACCTTCAACCATAACTTGGCTACCTTTTTTCATATATTGAGCCACGGTCTCAGCCTGACGACCAAAGACAACAATATTGTGATAATCTGCCGCTTCTTGTCGAGCTCCATTTTTATCTTTCCAAACTCGATTAGTGGCAACAGAGAAACTACAAACTTTAATACCGGAAGGAATAGCTTTCAACTCTGGATCTCGGGTCAAATTTCCTATTATAAATACTTTGTTTAAATACATATATAGATATGTAGAAAATAGAATGTAGAATGTGGAAAGGAAAAAAATTACATTTATCCTTACTACTTGCTACCTACTACCTACTACTTAATATTTATTAATAATAATATTATACCACCAAAGCATCGATTTCCTTGTCGATTATTTCTTCGTTGATTGGGTCAATTTCTTCATGCTTTTGAGCAGGACGTCTTTTGGCCCCATCTTGTTTACTGTATGAACGTTTAACTGACATTGTGTTTTCTCGAACAGTTTTAATCATTAGATAACGAACAAGCTTTTCATTCTTGTCTAAAATATCTTTAATAATTTTTGCCGCTTCAGTTGTACACTCAAACTTTACCCAGCCAAAATAACCATAAGAAAATTTTTGTTTCTTATTATTAATTGAACGAGTCATCTCATAAGCAAGCTCAATTAGCTTAGGATATTCATCGGAAATGAAAACTGCTCCATGTTCGATAAACATATCCTTAAATAATGTGACTTCCCCACCTAAATTTTCTTCAGCAATTGTTGGTAGCATTAAATAACCAACTTCATAAACACTGAGACGAATTTCTTTTTCTTCGCCGTCATTTTCCTCAACAATTTTTTTTGTTTTTGCCATTTAATAGTGCGTAAAATACGCGTTAATTGTTATTTTTAATAAATCTCGCTATGGACCAGTGTGTACCGACTTCAGGGTCGGGACAAACGAGATAGGACATATATTAACAAAAAAAGCCTTAAATGTCAAAAAGTTTCTTGGCATTCAGCATAATTTGACTAGCGACTTCTTCTTCATTTAAACCCTTAATTTCGGCTATTTTTTTAACAATCTCCTTCACATACGAGGGCTCATTTCTACCTCCTCTATGGGGCACTGGAGCCACATATGGGCTATCTGTATCGGCTAAGATCATATTTAATGGCGTCTCTTTAATGACGGCAATATAGTCACAAATCTCAGGTTTGGGCTTATAAGTAATAGGCCCAGCAAATGAAATATAAATACCAATCTCGACAAATCTTTTCATATCTTCAACACTACCTGCAAAAAAATGCGACACACCTTTAATTCCATCGCGGGTTGAATACTCTTTAATTAATTCATAAACATCAAAATAGGCATTATGATTTTTGTCTGTAGGATTATTTCGAACATGAAGCATGAGTGGTAAATTAAGTTCATTGGCAAGTTCGATTTGAGTAATAAAGGCAATTTTTTGTTTCTCAATACTCTCTTCATCCATGTGATAATAATCAAGACCACATTCCCCTATGCCAACAACTTTACCAAGTTTGGCAAGCTCTCTATATAATGCTATATCAAAAATTTCTCCTCTGGAAGTGAACTCCTGACCTTCTTCTCCCAACTCATTCACATCGTGATATGAGGCTCCAGTATGAATAGGATGAAGTCCAATCGTCGCATATACCCCTTGTGGATATTCATTTGTCATTTCAACTGCTTTTTTTGAAGTATCATATTGAGTCCCGATATTTATAACCCAAGTATCATTTTCCAAAGCCCGACGAATAACGACCTCTCGATCTTCATCAAAAGCCTTAAAATTCGTATGAGCATGTATATCAATATATTTGGGCATAAAGTAAATATATCATTTTTTAAAAAAAACGACTATGAGAGTCGTTTTTTGTCTATACTATTATAAACATAGATATAGCAGTTGGCGATTATGTTTAAAAAAACATGCCCTGCAAAAATAACTAAAGCGAAAAAATAGAATCCTAAAAGAGAGAATTCTATAAACAGTGAGAATGTTATGTTCATATTATTGTGTCGGTTTTACCCGACGTATTTAATTATTAGATTTCTGTTTATATTATATTAATATAATAATATTTGCAATAATTATTCCTTTCTCAAAAACAAAGGACTTTCGGGTTTTTTGTTTTGTTTTATAAGTTCTTGAATTTTCAGAGATGTCTCGGGGAGCATTGGCTCTATGGCAAGTGAGGCTTTATATAAATGGAATAATAAATAATGAACATCTTTCTCCGCTTCCTCTTTATTTATTTTAATTTTTTTGAATGGTTCATTCGTTTGAATATATTTATCAAGAGCCCCTAAACATTCCCAAATCCAATTTATAAATTTATTGATATCATAATTTTCTAAATCTTCTTTTGGCTCACTAAAATATTTTATATTCATTTCTTCTTCCGATAATTTGACGTCATAATTTACCGCCATGGTCATAACACGACTAACCAAATTCCCTAAGCCATTAGCTAATCCTGAGTTATAGGAATCGCGAAATCGTTCAATCGTGAATGGACTATCTTCAAAACTTCCAACTTCCCGAAGTAAAAAATAACGAAGGGCATCCACCCCATATTCACTGACAATATCCCTCGGATCAGTCACATTACCAAGCGTTTTAGACATTCTGATTCCGCCTTCACCAGTAATAAAACCATTAACAATGATTTGGTGTGAATTTGGCACGTCAGCGGCCATAAGCATCGCTTGCCACATCGCTGCTTGAAAACGAGTATTGTCTTTACCGCAATACTGAGTAGGTGTGCCATTAACCCAATATTTTTGGAATAAATCATATGATTGAGGCTTTGCCTCGCCGTAGCCTTGTGCGGAGGCGGGCCAACCTAGTGTTGAGATATAATTCACCAGGGCATCAAACCAAACATACATGACTTGGTCTTCATCTCCAGGTACTGCTATCCCCCACGGCATTTTTTCTTTCAAGCGTGAAATAGAAAAATCTTGCAAACCATTTTTAACAAAATTTTTAATCTCATTCAAACGAAATTCTGGCACAACGAAATTAGGATGCTCATCGTAGAATTTTAATAATCGATCCCCAAACAGAGAATATTTGAAAAAATAATTCTCTTCATTAATTATTTTAGGTGGAGTTCCAGGGTGTTCAGGACAAAAACCTTCAACAAGCTCACTGTCTGTCTTTTCACTTTCACACCCAACACAATATTTGGCTTCATAAGTTTTTTTATAAATATAGCCATTGTCATTAACTTTCTTCCAAAATTCTTGAGCGGCCACTTCATGATTCTTATCAGTCGTCCGAATAAAATGGATAATACTTTCATCAACGCCAAACATTTTTAATTGTTCTTTAAAAGTTTCAAAACCAAGGTCTACGAATTCTTGAGCAGATTTTCCTTGTTCTTTGGCTTTCTCAAATATTTTTAAACCATGCTCATCGGTGCCAGTATTAAAATAGACATCATAGCCGGCAAGTTTTTTGTAGCGAGCAATAGTATCGGCTCGAACAAATTCTAGGGCGTGACCCATATGAAGTGGCGCATTGACATAAGGAAGGGTGGTTGTAAGGTAGAATGGTTTTTGCATATTAATCGGCTTTGGAAAGTATTTTTTTCTTTTCCAAATCATCTAAAAATTCTAATAAGCAAACGGCAACTGGTATGGCCAAAATTACTCCCATAAATCCAGCCAGTTCGGCTCCGATAATAATCGACAAGATAACAACTAGAGGTGAAATACCAATAACTTTTTTTATAATTAAAGGATAAATTAAATAATTTTCAAATTGATGAAGAATAAAGTATAAACCAAATGAAAGTATGGCCATAGTGACTCCTCCATCTAAATAACCAAAAATTGTGACTGGCACCATTGCCAAGAAAATACCGAATGGTATAAGTTCACAGAAGTCTGTCAAAATAGCTAAGACCAGTGAATACTTAACCCCAATTATTGTTAAACCCAAATAAGCCAAGATTCCAATGATAAGACCGAGCAACATTTGACCTTGAACCCAGCGACCAATCTTATGCTCAGTTCTTTGCCAAAGATCTATGATATATTCCTCGCTTTTACTTGGGGTAATAATCCGCAAGAAATTTTCAATTCCCTTCTCAGTGATGGAAAGGTAGAAAGAAATAATGATGATGAAGAAAAAATTTAAAATTCCACCAAAGGCTCCACTGAAAATATCCATAAAACCACCTGAAAAGCCATTGATCAACACTTGGGTACTTTTTATGACCTCCCCAATCGAAGCATTACGAGAAATATTGGAGACGACATCTTTGGCTCCAGTTATAGCATCAGGTTGAAATGAATTTAAAATACTACTGTTGGGAATGTACTGGGAAAGTGATGAAACCAAGGCCGACATTTCTTCGATAAAAATCGGCATAAAAACCGAAAGTAAACCAATAATAATACTAATTGTGACAATATAAATTAGAAAAACGGCCAATGAGCGATTTTTAATATATGGCTTAATCCTTTTGTAAGCAGATTCAACAAATGAAGCAATAACGATGGCGATAAGAATAACAAGTACGACATTGTATAATTTTATAATAGCCATAACTAAAACTCCTAAAAGGAGTATTTTTACTAAAGTATTCGTTGAAATACTTATGTGCATATTTTTATGATTATTATCCATCTTTCTATAATAACACCCGGTAGTGAATTTTACCAATAATTTAGAATCTCAATATTTTCTTAAATTCCGCCTCATTTTTAAATGGTCCAATCATTGCAAGATTCAAACTTTTTGTCTGAAAAATAATTTTGGCCATTTTTTGAATATCACCTGAAGTTACTTTATTTATTTCTTTTATTTTTTCTTCTAAGTTTTTTATTTCGTTTTTCATTAATTCTTGACTGCCATAGAAATTGGCAACATCGTCTGTTGCTTCCAGTGACATTTTCATATTACCAATTAAAAATGACTTAACTTTATTTAATTCGCGATCTTCTACCTTTTCCTTTTTTAAATTATTACACTCTTTTAAAATCTCTTTAATAACCTCCTCAGTCCTTTTATTATTTACTCCGGCTGATATTTGAAAATTACCATAATCAAGCGAAGGATCATTATAAGCGCGGACATAGTAAGCCACACCCATTTCTTCCCGAAGTTTATTGAATAATCTTGAGCTCATTCCGGCCCCCAACACAGCCCCTAATAATGAAATTACAGTATTTCTTTTGTCCATTAATGGAAATGTTCGGACTCCTAATACAAAATGAGTTTGATCTGTCTCTTTGTATAAAACTTTTGCTTTTGATTCATTTTGAATATTTGTTGTTTTCTCTTTCTTTAAACTTTTGGTCGAGGGTATATCTTTAAAATATTTATCAACTTCTTTATAAACTTCATCATTTTTTATATTCCCTGCGACAATAATTACGGTATTAGAAGAAACATAGTGATTTTTTTTATAATTTACAAAATTATCTCTAATCATTTTTCTGATATTTTCTTTCGGGCCCAAAGTACTTCGTCCAGCTGGTTGATCTTTATATAAAACTTCCCCCCATAAATCCTGAACGTGGGCTTGGGGCATATCTTCATACATATTTATTTCCTCAACAATAACTCCTTTTTCTTTTTCCATTTCCGCCTCAGGAAAAGTTGAATTCAAATAGACATCTGAAATAATATCAAAAATTTGTTTGAAATTCCTTCCATCACCTTTAGCATAATACCCTGTCATTTGATTGCCGGTAAAAGCATTATACTGACAACCAAGAGCATCAAGTTCATGGGAAATGACTTGAGCTGTCGGCCGTTTTATTGTGCCTTTAAAACACATATGCTCCAAAAAATGTGAAATACCATTTATGTCTTTCGGTTCATAATCACTTCCCGTCCCAACCAATACAAGGACTGTGACCGTCGGATTGTCTTTCATTGGTATTGTCACAACTCGTAAACCATTTTTATATGTTTTCTTTTTAGCTTTTATCATAAGGTGATATTACCATATTTTAACCTATATAAAAAACCTTCGCCAAACCCCTTGCGTTTGGAACTTGCCAAACGCGGATGGGTTTGGCAAGTTTTGACAAGAAAATGTATGTGCGCTAATATTATTAAAATTTAGATCATGAAAAAAGGTAAATCCCAACTCGACACTTTGGTCGAAGTTGCAACCAGTGAGTTTGCAGAACCAGACTCAAGAGATAGTGCTGGAAAAATGATTAAAAATAATTACTCGTTAAAAATATCTGTCAGGATAAGACGACTAATTAATAAAATAAAAAAAATACTCACTGGAAACAAAAAGCTGTAAACCTTTCGGTTTACAGCTTTTTTAATTCATCCTTTCTTTTAAATAATCCACAATTTCATCTTTTTTAATTCGAACTTGTTCTCCAGTATCTCGATCACGAATAGTGACAGAGTCGTCGACTAAAGTATCAAAGTCAATAACAATACACCAAGGCGTCCCGATTTCATCCTGCCGGCGATAGCGCTTGCCGATATTGCCGTTATCATCCCACGCTACCCAACCGAATTCTTTTTTCAATTCACCAAAAAATGCTTTTGCATAAGAAACAAGTTCTGGTTTATTTTTTAAAAGCGGTGAGACACAAACTTTATATGGAGCAATAGCTGGGGGGATTTTTAAATAAACTCTTATATTGTCTCCTTCGCCACTTTCTCGATAAGCCGAACAAAGCAAAGCTAAAATTGCCCGATCGACACTGATTGTTGGTTCAATAACATGGGGGATAAATTTCTCGCTTGTTTGTTCGTTTAACATTTCCATCGATTCGCCAGAATATTCTTGATGTCTTTTTAAATCAAAATCACCTCGATGAGAAAGTCCAGTTAATTCTTTAATTCCAAATGGATATTCAAATTCTAAATCAACCGTTTTTCGACTATAGTGAGCTCTCTCTGTTTCCGGATGTTCAA
>CAYRQO010000017.1:0-11209 GCA_964426515.1 uncultured Candidatus Saccharibacteria bacterium
ATTGGCCAGCAAAATCACCAATACCACCTCCCCCTCCTCCACCTCCGTTACCACCACCTCCACCCGGAAGGGTCGTTTCTGAATAGTGCTCGGGATCATAAGAATCAGGATTTGTGTTATCACCATCGGTATGACATTGTGGATCAGATTCATCTGCTAAGCCATCATCATCATTATCGAGAGTATCACTACATTGGCCAGCAAAATCACCAATACCACCTCCCCCTCCTCCACCTCCGTTACCACCCCCATTCCCGCCGCCGTTACCGCTGTTACCTCCACCTGTGTTAAAGACATTATTCAATAAATTAAAGAAAGATTCCCAGAAAGTATTTGCTCCATTATTATTTGTAATTATTTCTCCAAGCTCTCCACTTCCCATATCACTTCCCGCAAAACCAAAAATCTCATCACCCGGTTTTGATTTCAAGACGATTGGATTATTATCAGCATTAGTTCCAAACCTTGTGACATTGTCTCCCATCTTTAGGTCCTCACCGGCTTGAGCAACAGTTCGAATAGAATTCTCATCAATTTTGCTAATATTTTTTTCATTTTCTGAAGTGATAAGTGGGGCAAATATTTTAGCAATACTGTTTGAAGTTTTAACACCAAACATATCCCGATTTTTAAATAATAAATAACTAACAACCACTAAGAAAATAATAACAATGATTGTTATGATGAGAGCTTTACTTTTTCGTGGTTTATTTTCCATAATAATTTTTATTTTTATTAAATCTTAACTTGTTGGCGAAAAAATACAATCGTAACTTTTTTGGTCTTCATTGATAAACTTTGTTCGCGTACACGCAGTTTGAGTTCTAAGTAAGCAATTCATATTTGGATCATTATTTACAGGTTTTCCGATTGCTGGTGTTTTTAACGTGCAACCATACAGACTAGTTATCGGCGGAGTTAATCCCGAACCCGTCGTCCAATCACATTCATTAGCTAAATTACCATAATAATAATCAGTATTAGTACACTCCGCCGATGTTTTACGGTCTTTACAAGCTTTATTAGCAGGAGAATTTAAGGAATTGGTTGTATATTGACCGATGACACAATGATTTAAATCTCCTGGTGGAGTGACTTCTCCTCCTGAACAATCAGGATCTCTATTGTCTATTAATCCATCTAAATCATCATCAAGATTATTATTACATCTCTCACCAACTGAATCATTCATAATATCTGATTCATCATAATAAAGAATATTTTCTTTGTTCGGAGTTTTCTAAACATTGAGCATATTTTACTTTGTATTCAGCTGGGGTTAAGATGCTTCCATCGGTTCCAGCTTTTTCGAGACATTGTTGATATAAAGCCGAACAAACAACCGTACCTCTTTCATCTTCCATACAAGCTTGTTCTTCATCTTTACACGCCTGTATTGCCCGTTCATTTAATTCATTTACTTGTTTAATCAAATTGGCATCACGGCGATCTTGGGCATCTTTAATGATCATACTAACTTGTTTTTTAATAGCTTCTAATTTACCAATATTAGTTTTAGCTTTAGTAATATCATCTCGGTATTGATTCATGACAGCTGTAATATCTTCATCATAAGCTACAATATCTTTAACCAAAGCCAACCCCTCTTCTGCCATTGGAAGGTATGATGGATTTAGGGTTCTGGTTGATGAATTTTCTGTTTCATTATACTCTCTAGTCATATTACCGAAATACATTTTATTCATCATTTTATCAAAGACCTCATAGAAATTATTAAACATGTAATTATTGACCATGTATAAATAATTATCAATCCATTTTCCTTGTTGAGCCTCAGCATTGTCATTTTTTGCTTCGCCATTTCCTAATTTAAATGGCCAATCATAATATAAGTGCGGATTGTTTTTACCATCTGGTTGACTTTTTGCTAACCAACTCCAAACTTTTGGATTATCTTTAAATATATTTTTCCAAGCCTCGTATTCTTTATCTCCAGGTTTGGCTATAGTGAATGTGGTGCTATCTCTTTCTAGAAATCCATTTTGACTATATGTTCCTGTCATTGTTCCAACCCAATCAGTGTATAAACTTTCGTTATCTCCAACATTAGTTTTATAATTTGGATTTGGTCCAGGAATACAATAATCAAGCTCGCCAAGTTTTGGCATAACATTTGGTAAAAACTGTAAAGATTCTGTGGCAGCGACGATATAATCTTTTTGAATTTGAATTACCCCCCTTTTCTTTATAGGATTAGCTTGATCTTTTTTCCAGTTTTGCCATTCACTACCATTCCAAAAAGCCCTGTCACCTTCGGCCCAACCATTGTAACCATTTAATATTATCTTTGTTTTACCCGGATTTGCCACAGTGTAGTAAACGTTTGATGTTTGTTTGATTGTGTCATCATCATTACTTACAGGAGCTAAATCAGGATATAGGCTTTGATTAGTACTTGTTAAATTTATTTTCTCAAAAGCGTTCCAAGTTCCTAGTTTTTTTGGATCCCCATATATATAGGTATTACCAAGATCACGAGTTAAATCAAAACCACTTGAGTACGCTCCATTATTATTATAAACGCTTGACCCCCCAAGACTACCGTTTGTTGAATTGGTCCAATCCATATTTTCTTCATCGTATACATATTTTTCAGAAGAAAGACCAGAAAGACCATTACTTTGAAGTTTTGAAAGCAGAATTGAAAAGACAGCATTTAATGATTCATTTATTGTATCTGCTAATTCAAGCTGGCGGACAGGTGAAGTTATGTAAGCACTCATTTGATCTTTAATTAGACTTCCAGGAGTAATAACATCCCATTCTTTACAGACGTCGTAACCACTTTTAGTTTTATTAGCAGCAAAGACAAACATTTCAGGTCTTGATGATATCGGCCCCATTAGGGAACTATTTAGAGAATCTTTTTGCCAATTTATGTATTTTTGTGATATTTTTGGATTACCAGTGTCGTCATATATTTGCCATTTAATACATCTTTTTTGACTCAAGAAACCATTATTCTGAAGAACTTCAGCTTTTGTATTATTTGTCTGCTCATCAATATCATCAGCAAAATATTGACTAGCTCGCATGGTAAAACCAAGAGGATTATTTTGATCTCTTTGAGTGAAAGCTAACCATCCATCCCACCCGCCAGTTGAAAAATCATCCGAAAAAGCGATATTGGCATCTTGAGCTCTTTGGAGAGCAGTTCTTTCATCTTGAACTGTGAAATATGAATTAGGGTCTGTAATAAAATATGATAAATCTGAGGTTAAATTATTTAAGGCATTCGTTCCACTGTTAAATATCCCTCCTGTTTGGTATCCCCGAATGATGGATTGTGAGAAAGCTGTTCCATAAGGGTAAGCATTATTTTGATTTGTTAATTGATTAATACCAGTCTCAAGCACGTTTCTTTCTATGCCATTAGTTAATGAGGTAATATTTTGAACGTAAAGTGGATTACCACTAAAACCAGTATTGATCCAGCTCACAGCACTACGAGTAAGAGCGGTCAGTTGGTTTTTTGCAAGTGTCGTGGCAATACCGTTAAAACACCCTTCTAGATCATCTTTTGCTTGGGTTGCGGCCATGTCTTCTATTTTGAGCCTTAGCGCTTCCCCGTCTTTTGTATTTGTGATTTCCTTACAATCAATTCCTTTGTCTGTACCAGTAGTCCCATCATTGATCTGCGGAGTTAAACCAGCCGCAGTAATAATAACTTTTTCACCAGCAACACACATTTTTGTTGCCTGATCTAATATTTTTTGAGCATCTTTTACTCTTTGTTTAATACTTGTGATTTTATGCATCCAAGTTGAAACTTTATTAACAACTCCAGTACAACCCACAACTTGCATGGCCACATCTGAATTAACTACATCAGTAATTTTGAATTTATATTTGTCGTAAGTTTTACCACTTTTGTTTGGTTTTTCCCAATCAATTTGACTCGCAGCTGTCGCTATAGTTGGTAAAACAATTTGTAGAAAAGAAAAAACAAAGGTAAAAATTATAACCCCGCTAATTATTTTTGTGATAATTTGTTTTTTCATAATTTCGCTATTTTAAGTATATCACCTTATCGTTTATTGTAAAATATTTGAAAGCTTTTCTAAGTCAATTGCTATTGCATCGGTGTATTTTTTATAACTAAGAATTGAACTCATACCAAGAATTGGGTCATTGAGCATTTTAACTAAGCCCTCAATTGATTGGGCGGTTTTTTCATAATTATTGGCCAAGGCAAGATGAATTGAAACCAAAGAGCCTGGTACAGGAATGCCGATCAATTCACTACCAAATGAACGATAAGCGGTGGCAATTGTTTTAGCCGCATATAAAGCTTGAGGGTCTTGATCATTTAAACCTTGAGCAATAATAACTAATTCACTTCCAATATCAGAGTTTTCATATTTATTAATTAAATTTGATAAATCACTATGATATTTCTCTTTTGTGGTTAAAGATTCATTTTGGACAATATTCATATCAATTTTCGTATAAATATCGGGGATAGAGGTCACCTCAATCTTTTGACCAACGGCTTCGGCCACAGAATCAATCGATTCTTGGTTTATTTCCCCTGTTTGTTGGAGAGAGATGATTGTGGCAAAGAACTCACGGGAGAGGACTTCATTGTCTGATATTTGTTTGGAGTCATCGGTTATCGAAATAACGCCATTTTGTTCAAGGGCTTGTTTTTTATTTGTAATAAATTCTCTATTTTTACCTCCATTTTTTTTAGGATCAAGACCCCAAAGGTATTCCTCCCAGTCGGCAATACCGTTTTCATTACTATCTTTCTGGATTAACCCTCCAACTGTCATGGTGATTTGTTGCCCTTCTCCTTTATTAGCTTTTCTATTTTTAAAAAATGAAATAATTCCCCGAACACCAAAAAACAACGCTACAAATATAACGAGAATTAAAACAATAGATATAAATTTTTTACTCGGAAGATATTTTTTAAGATTATCCATATTTCTACTTTCTACTTTCTACTTTCTACTTTCTACTTTCTTTAGAATTATACAACCTATCGATCAAATAACCTAAATTTTTGTGGATAAAAGTTTAGATATTTCAAGCCAAGTTTCAATTTTTAAATCCTCAGCTCGAGTTTTTGGATTTATTTTTAATTTTTCAAAAACTTTCTCAATATAAGGAAGTCCGACTTCCTTAACCTCCTCCTTAACTTCCTTAATTTTAAGGATTTCGAGATTTTTACGAAGGACTTTTCTTTTATGAGCAAAACCAGCTCTGATAATTTTAAAAAAATTCTCCTCATCCCTTTTACTACGAAAATTATTTTTAGAGATGTTAGTTATTTCAATAATTGCCGAATCAACCTTTGGTTCAGGTGAAAAAAATCTTTTTCCAACCTTCATAACATATTTTGGAATACCGTAAGCCTTAACACTAAGCGATAAAATACTTTCCTTGCCATCAGATGCAACAATTCTTTTAGCAACTTCTTTTTGAACTAAAATAATCATCCTTTCAGGTTGAATATCGGATGAAAGAAATTTTTTAAATATAGCACCGGTAATATTATATGGAATATTGGCAATTAATTTATAAGTAGCAGGTAGTAAATAGTAAGTAGTAGGATTGAATTCTAAAATATCACCTTGAACTAATTCGAGTTTTTTATTTTTAATTTCTTTGGCAAATTTTTCTTTTAGAAACTCAAAAAGTTCACGGTCTTTTTCAATCGCAATAACTTTTCCTGCTCGCTCTAAAAGTTTTTGTGTTAAAGCTCCTTTGCCAGGCCCGATTTCAAGAATAATATCATGATGATTTATCTCTCCAGTATTTGCCATCATCAAAAGGGCTGGTTCAGACTTTAAGAAATTTTGCCCTAAAGACTTCTTTGCTTTGTGAATCATATAGACATCTTAACATATTTTTATGAAGTATTTTTTGTAAATTTAAATCATTTACAAATAAACAATTTTTTCGCCACTTGAAGAGTGAGCTTGTTCAAAAATTGTCAGATGGACTGGAATATCATAAATAAATTCACTTGGATTATTTACTTGTTTCATTCCGTATATTGTCCGCAAGGTGGCGTATGATAAGAACAATTTTTTACGAGCGCGTGTCACTGCGACGTAAAACAACCGTCTCTCTTCTTCCGTATCTTCTTTTTTCTTCGTTCGATCTTTAATGTGAGGAAATAAATCTTGCTCAAGTCCTGTAATAAAAACATATTTAAATTCAAGGCCTTTTGAGGCATGGACCGTCATTAATCTAACCCCACGTCCTTTATTTTCATGAAGCAGTGTGTCCTGATCGCTTGAAAGTGAAGCATCTTCTAAAAGTTTTTCCATTCCCTCTTCTTGTGGTAAATTGTCATATTTAATTGCTAAGGTGACCAACTCCATCATATTTTCCAAACGTTCTTGTTCGTCAGCGGTGCCATGCGCCAATTCATTTTTTAAACCACTTTTTTCAATAACATATTTTATTGATTCTGAGGGTTTATGATTTTCAAGATATTCTCGGATGTCATCAATTAATTTGTAAAAATTATTTATTTTTATCTGGGTGCCCTTAGGGAGATCATTTATTTGATTTGCAAAAAGTTTTAGAATTGTGACTTTACCGATTCCCCGAGTGGGAATATTTATAATTCTTTTAATATCAGACAAACTTTCTTTATTGTAAGCTAGGCGAATATAAGACAAAATATCTTTAATTTCTTTTCTCTCAAAAAATTTTACACCAAGAACTTGATATGGAATTTGTTTATCTAGCAGGGCTTCTTCTAAAACGCGTGATTGAAAATTTGCTCGATACAAAATAGCAATTTCCTCGGGATCATTTTCTTTCAAAAGCTCATCAATTTTATCAGCCACAAAACCAGCCTCACTTTGTTCATCATAAGCTTCGCAAACATTTATTTCTTCGCCTGCAACATTTTCTGTAAATAATATTTTGGGCACTCGATAAATATTTTTCTCAATAACACTATTGGCCGCTTCGATAATATTTTTTGTTGAGCGATAGTTTTGTTCTAGCATGACAATCTTGGCTTTCGGGTAATCTTTTTCAAAATGAAGCATATTTTTAATATTGGCGCCGCGCCAACTATAAATATTTTGATCAGTGTCACCCACAACGCAAATATTTTCATTTTTCCCGACAAGTAATTTAGTCATTTCATATTGAACTTCATTTGTATCTTGGTATTCATCAATGTGCAAATATTTCCATCGCTCTTGATATTTTTGTTTTACTTCCGGATATTTTTTTAAAATTAAAACACTCTCGAGTAGTAAGTCATCAAAATCAAGAGCCTTTTCTTTTTTTAATTGTTCTTCATACCCGCGCCAAATCACAGCGACAATACTGCCGAATGAATTATTGATGCTCTCTGTATATGAATCAACAGTAATAAAGTCGCCTTTTGATTTTGAAATGATTGATTTAATTTTTCGAGGTTCATGCTGTTTAGGGTCAATATCATGTTCTTTCATAATACTTTTTATAATACTAAGTGCTCCGCTTTCATCCATGATAGTGAAATATTTATTTAAACCAATTAGATGAGAATTCTCTTTTATAATATGAACACCAAGAGAATGAAAAGTTGAGACGAATGGAATATTTTCTTGGTAACCAAAATTATTAATCGTTTTAATATTGCCGTGAACGGGCTCTGCTAACATGGCGAAAATCCGATCACGCATTTCTTTGGCGGCTTTATTGGTAAAAGTCACAGCCAAAATAGCTCGAGGATCAACGCCAAGGTGGACTAAATGAATAATTCGATGAGTAATTGTTTTTGTTTTCCCAGCACCAGCCCCAGCCACGATTAAAAGGGGCCCCTCGGTATATAAAACAGCTTCTTTTTGTTTATCATTTAAAGAATCAAGATATTGCATAGACAAATATTAACATAAAAACATCCCTCACCATATTGTAGCGAGGGATGTTTTTAGATTTAAATATTAAATTCCAACTTTTTCAAAATCTTGACTCAAGTCAGCATGCAAATCTTCCGCTTCTTCTTTGACTATTTCTCCTAAATTTTCTATTTTTTCACCTAAAAACTTAAAGATAACATCGCCACCTTGACCAGAATCAACTAAATTTTCATAATTAGTTAGATCTTCCTCTGAAAGCATTGGTAAAACTCTAACTAATACAGATTGAAATACAAGCTTGGCTAGCCTGTCTACCATCTCGGCACTTTTTTCGGGTGATAATTTTTCTAATTCAAACAAATCGATTAAATCTTCTTTTATTGTTTTCATATAATATATGATTATTAATTATAATGTAACTTTATCTAATCCAATTTTAGGATCAGAGGCAGCTTTTTCTAAGGCTCGTTCAATATATTCTTTAATACTTTCAGCCGGTTGAGTCCATGTCGCTTCATGGGGGTTGGTAATACCGGTAATTCTTTGTAAATTGTGAACGTATTCTACTAGTGGCTTATATATTTCATCTGCATCGTCGACGTTCATATCAGTGACAAGCGTCGCCTCCATTGTTTGTATATTATACCACTGATTTATTGCTTCGTCGGTTGGGAAAACTCTATCAATATTGTATTCAGATGTTCTTTCAACTTGTTCAAGCATGTCGGGGGTTAATTTTATTTCAGAAATATTCTCGGCATCTTTTTCAATTGTATTTTCTCCATTATTAATATTTTGATCAAGGCCTGTTGTTTTATCACTATCATCTGTCTCGATTAAGAGTCCTGTTTCAGGATCAATTTCGACTCGAGGTAAATTTTCGTCTGTTGATAAATCTGTCCCCACCTCAACTTGTCCTTGTATTTCACTTGCGTCTGGAGAATTAACATTTGAAGAATTATCTGAATCAAACATTGTTCCATTATAATTATCAACAACTTCTACCCCATTTGTATCATGGTATATTAAAGCCTGGTCATGCTCTATTCCATTCATATCAACATAATGAGTTGTCATATTTCCACTTGGAATTTTTTCTTCACCACCAAACTCATCAGCCATTGCATTTTTTAGATCGATAATTGTTTGGATTGCTCCATCTGAACTATATGGAACTTCAACATGGTGACCAGGGGAATCAAATGAAATTGTTCCTGATTGGACATTCATACTTTCATTTGCTTCCCCTGGTGTATACATTCCAAGTTTTATGGCATCTTGGGTAGCAGTTGATTTCATGAATTCTTGGATATTTGGATTTTGAGTTACATTATTTGTTTCTGTTTCTGGTGTTTGATTATTAGCTTCAGTTTGATCAGTTTGAGTTTCCGAATCATTTTTTACTTGTTGTTCAGCATACTCAGCTCTTTGTTTCATTTCTTCTACGTGTTGTTGGTGTTTTTGTTCCATTTCTTCGAGATGTTTTACGTTAACCTCATGCTTAGCATTAAATTCTTCAATTTTTTGTTGTTCAGACTCTTGATGTTCTGTTTTTAAATCATGCACATATCCTGAAGCTTCTAAAACCGCCACACTTCCTGCTACTGCCGCTAATCCACCTAAAAGTTTTCGATATAGTCTGATATTTTCAGCCTGCTTCAATATTTTTTGTGTATCTGTCAAAGCATTACGGACGTCTTCTTCAAATGTATTTATATTAATTTCTCTATTTTTTATAGTATCTAATTTTGTCTGTATTTTTTCTTCAGAAAACCTTTTTTGAACTAATTGAGAGGATATATAACCAAAAGCTGCGGCTCCGCCAATTGCTGCACCAGCGAGAGCTCCTCCACCAGTAGCAAGAGCAACTCCGATTGAAATTGCTGGCATGCAAATTCTAAATACCTTACCAACTTTTTTTGCCTTTTCAGGGGACATAGTGCCTAATAGTGACATCGCAGTACCAAATCCTAACCCCATAAATAATTTTTTAGCAACTGCTCCTGTTCCTAAGGCTGAAGCTGTTCCAATACCCAAAGTAGCCATCCCTTCAACTGAGACAGTAGAACTTCCGATTATTAAGCCCAAACTTAGAACCATTTTCCCTGTTTTTTTGAAAAAACCTCTTGTTCCACCCTCATTCCCCCAATTATCCCAATTTTTTATTCCATTACTTATTCCCGACTTTATTCTTGGAGAAAGTGGACCTTTTTCTAGCTCAAGTCTATTTTTTTCTTCACTACGTGAAAGTATTAATGCACGAACTTCTTCTTTACTCTTTCCCTTTTCTAGCTCAGCTTTTATCATAAGCATCCAAGCATTTTCTTCCTCTTCGGTATAGACTTCAATTTTTTGTTTTTCTTTCCGACGGAAAAAGCCAAGAAGTTTATCTTTTGCAATTTTTATGGCATTTTCTTTCTCGACAACTTTTTGATTTTTTCCACCTGGATTTTGAGGGTTTGGGTTAATTGTTTTTGTTTTTAATTCATCCAATAGTATTTTATTTTCAGCTAATCTTTTTTCAACTATGCTTAATTCCTTTTGCCCATTTTGAATTCCAGGATTATTTATAAGTATTTCTTTTCTTTTTTCATCGCCAGAGATAACATCCATAAGTTCGGCCATTTTTAATGCGTCACTTTCTAAATACCCACTATTGATTAAGGCTGTTTTTTTCTCATTAATATTTTTTTCATCTCTGCTTATCTTTCTTATCTCTTCTTCGGCGTTCCTGATTTTTTGTTTGTTTGATATTGAATTTTTTTCAATATCTTTTTCTTTGTCCGACGTTTCTTTTGTTTCTGCTGTTTCAGGTTTTTCGGGTTTATTTATGTTTTTTTTCTCCTCTTCTTGTCCTTCTTTTTTTAAAATTTCTCTTGGGGCGCCCTTTATTGATGGACCGAGAATTCCCTCTTGCTCAAAAATTTCAAGTAATCTCTTTGCTTTATTTGCAGGTATTTTAAGTTTTTTCTGCAAATTAGAAAAAGTTGTATTACCTGTTTCTTTTATTATTTCAAGTGCTTTGTCGTGATACTCACTTTTTAGATCTTCATCTTTATTATTTTTTGTAGTTTCTTTATTTTCAGAGATTTTTACTTCTGCCTCTTTTTCTGCTCCCGGCAATTCTTTTGTTTCTGCCACAGTATCAACAGTTTTTACTTCTAGGGTGATTTTATTTTTTTTAGCCAACAAGGCCTCAGCTGCTTTTGTTGCGCTAGAAAGTAACTCCAGTTGTTTTGCCATTTCAGCTTCTAATTCAACATCTGTTTTTTTCGATAATTCCTTGTTTGTAGTCATAATATAAAATACTAAATTATAATGCTTTCAATTCCCCATTTTCTATCCAAATTTTTTCGACTTTTTTACCT
>CAYRQO010000018.1:0-10933 GCA_964426515.1 uncultured Candidatus Saccharibacteria bacterium
CACCATATCTTTTCATTGATAAACTCGTATACTGGTATGGCATGATTATCATAACCATGAAATGTTGGGACCGAACATGTTTGAAACATGTCTATGGACACAAAATTGTCACATATTTGGAATTCTTTTGACTCCTCATCTGTTTTGACAAAGAATACATTCGCTGAAACTACGATTGCTTTCATAGTTAAATAATTTAAGATTAGTTTTTTAGTATATTAATTAATTTTTTGGGCTTGCTTTGACCCTTGCGCTTTGTGGTGGAGGAATAGGTATCTTTAAATGATACCCTGGATGATTGTTAGAAAATTTTTCAGCCTTTTCTTCTTTAAGCAAAGTTATCTTTCCACCCTCAACCCTTACCGCAACAATACTTTTATCCTGAATTATTTTTACGGCCATTAAGCTATCAATTTCAATGTTATAAGCATATCCATTTTCACTTTTAGCATCTAATGAAAGATTCCAGGAATTAAGATCGAGAGAATAACAAACACTCATAGGTATTCCAATTATTGTCTGTTGGCTTGGGTCGTCTTCCAACACTGGTTGGGGTTCTTCGATCTTTTCTTTCTCGGGTTTTTGGACTCTCTGTCCAGATTTTGAACCACAAGAAATAATAATTAAAACGCAAATTAATGCGCAAGCCGAATTAAATAATTTTGTTTTCATTTTTTTGTTTTTTTTATTGGTTAACATTAGTGGATTATCTTAACTCTCTAATAAGAACTAGGAAAATCCACCAAATACAATTAAATAACCAAAAATATCAAAGAACTATCAATCTTTATATGATATCATGATTTTATGATTTGTCAAATCTACTTTGAACAACAAGTAAATATCAAGAACTACCTTGCTATAATTGCCAAACGCCTTGCGTTTGGCAATTATTTGCAATTTATATGAATAGCAATAACGGTTCTTGTATAATTTATTTAATCACTTCGAATTTTGTGACGGTAATAGTTTCAGGGGTTTTTTGATAGGTGTAAATAATATTGGCTTTACTTTGGATATGGCCATCTTCGTATATGACTTCGGCGGTGTGAGTTGTCGGATTTACTGATACAGATATTACATACCAAGAGCCACCGAGGACCGGTTGATTAGTGGCAATCGTTTTTATATTATCTCTGATATATCTTTCAGCAAATAATTTTTCATCTAAAGACTGGCAATCTATTTGGCTCATGGCTTTAATATAGTAAAGATTTGCTTTATCTTTGTAGACATACACTCCATCACCCCTGTTAATCATTTTACCAAATCCAACTGTGGCACTACCGTCTCCGAATTGTATTGCAAGTTCTTCTTTTGCTTCCACACCTTCATCTCTTGAGTTCCACCAGACAATAGCCTGCCTTGCCATTGTTTTTTGATCAAGGGGTCCGACTGTCCCTTCAAATTTACCAACTTTTGAAGTGGATTCTGGGAGGTTTTGAAATTCCCCTACTACTTTATTGTTCTCACTTCCATTTGTATTTATTTTGAGCCAAGCTACCTCATAGAAACCACTTGTTGTTTTTTCCCCTCTATAATAACAAAGATTAATAATTTTGTTATTATTATTGACAACTGGGTCATTTGGTGTAATCGGAGCTATAGTTTCTTTTGGTTTAATACTAATAATAACTAGAAAAACAACAATAATAATAAGGATAATTAGGCTAAATTTTTTGAGATTATATTTATTCATATCTTAATTGTATCACTTGATAAACAATTTAGCTAAGCGGATTTGGTCGAAAGATAAATGGAGACCTTGTTTATCTAAGATGATTTTAATAGGGCTCAACTTCCCTTTTTCATCGCCTTTTAATTTATTATTAGCTTTACGAACTTGGTCGATATGACTTTTTTCCGGTTTAATATGTTTTAAATTAATATCCGGGAATTTTTCAATGATTTCTTCGATATGATGAATTATGGTGCCAGTTGTTAAATTTCTTTCTTGGGCAATCTCGGAAATATCTTTACCTTCCTCTAGTAATTCTTTGGTTATTAAAATAGTTGGAATCTTAGTTTTTATAAATTCTTTTTTATTTTTCTTGCTACCACCTAAAATTACCCCACCCATTTTATTTATAAAATCTTCTTCGAGTTTTTGTTGTTCAAATTTATCTAATTTTTTAAACATCAATTCATTATGAAAACTCTCATTTCTTAATTCTTGGTCTTGTTCTAAAACTTGTGGGTCAACCTTAAGTGAGTCTACATTAAAACCCACTAAACTGATGCCATCTAGTGTTCGAACTCGTGATAAGGCCACATAGCCCATACCGTATGAAAAAGTCCGCGATAAATCAATTAAAGCATTATCTAGCGACATTCCTTGGCTCTTGTGTATAGTAATTGCCCAAGCTAGGCGAAGTGGAATTTGTGAGACGGAAGCCTTTATTTTACCATCTTCTTCAATAGCCCAAAGTTCGGTCTTGAGACTTATTTTTCGACCATTATATAATTCCACAATTGGATTACCTGTTTCTTTTTCAAAATCAATAATTTTTCCTCGCGAACCATTCACATAACCGGCTTCAAAATTATTTTTAATACACATTATTTCAGCTCCTACTTTTAATTTTAATTTTTCGTGGGCCAAGCAACTCTTTTTTAATATTTCAACTAAAGCCTCGGGTCCGCTTGAAGTCATGGTTGAAATTCTTTCCTCATTTTCAATCAACGATAGTTCAATATTATTTATTTCATCAACATTAACATTGTGAGTATATAATTTAGTGGCCTTAATTCCATTTTTTAAATCAACACCAATCCGATCTTTTAGGAGATTAAAATGTTTTTCCTCGATTCTATTTTCTCTGATCATATTTAAAATATCAGAAAGAGTATCATCGACTTGTCGGTGTTGCTCTTCAATATAGCAAATGGCTGGATTTAATATTTGCCAAGAAGCACTTTTAAAAATCATACCGGACAGATTATCATCATTTTGACTATTAACTGGAGGTAATTGAAAAAAATCACCAGAGAGTATAACTTGTAATCCGCCGAAAGGTTTATCGTTTCTTTTAAACCGTCGGCAAACCTTCTCAACCATATCAAGTTGCGAGGCATGAAGCATTGAGACTTCATCGATAATGAGTACGCGCGCTTTTTCAAATCTTTTCCATAAGTATTTTTTTTCTTCTAATTGCTCAAATCCTTTTTCATCTAAAAAATTTCGTATACCAATACCCGACCAAGAGTGAATTGTCATGCCATTCATGTGAGTAGCGGCAATACCGGTTGAGGCTGTGACCGCACAAGCAATATCGTGTTCGGCCAAATAGGCAATATATTTATTAAGAAGAAATGTTTTACCCGAACCGGCACTACCTGTTAGATAAACATTCACCCCCGTTTTCATTATTTTGAAAGCTTGTTCTTGGGTCATAAAGACCTATTATAGCATTAGTATTTTCTAATAACAGCTTTTACAACAGCAATAATATTTAAATACATTTTTGGATATATAGGTTTGAAATCTTTATTGGCCGGTTCTAGCCAGACCTTGTTCCCCTCTTTTTTAAAATATTTCATAGTAAATTCGCCATCAACATTGGCAATGACTATTTGTCCGTCTTTGGCTTGATTTGTTTTTTCTACCAAGACCATATCACCATCGGCGATATGAGCTTCTATCATGGAATCACCATCGACAGTTAGCATATAGGAATTTTCTTTTTTACCTATTAGGTATTCATCAATATTGATAGTGTCTTTTAATTCTTCGGCTACATCAGATGGAAAGCCAGCTTTAACACTACCGAGCATTGGAATAGAAGATAATGAAATATCGGCAATAAGCCGACCAAGATGATCTTTGGCGACTATACCTTCTTCGATAAATTTATCAACCAATCGAGCGACAGCATTTTTGGATTTAAAACCAAAGAGATCCATCATCTCTTTGTATGTTGGCATACGTTTATCACGATTGTAGAATTTAATTAATTTTTCTTTGTAATTATTATACATATTAAATATTTGAAAATTGAGGAAATCGGTTTAATAAATTAAGAAAGTGTCCCCATAAACCCTTTCTCCTGTGCTGGCGGATTTTGTGAAGAAGTTGTTTGTGCTCACGAGCTTCTCTCGAGTAATCGATTCCTTTGATGATTTTAGCATCAATTCTTTTGTTGACACTGTGGATCTCACGTTCTATTATTTTTAAATATTGTTCTTTACTCATATAATATATACGAAAAATTACTATTAATTAACTATATATAGTATATGTGAACGCTCGTTCACTGTCAAGAAATAACTGTGGATAACTTTTTATTTAATGAAAAGTGACACTAAATCCCATGGCAAAGTCATGCCAAAAATGACAGCATATAAAACAATGAAAATTATCGGAATTCTTTTTTCAATCGATGAGAGTTTACGATATATGGATTCATCTTTGCCTCGGCCCAATAATTCCCATTCTGTTTTAAATAAAGAAATTGGTAATTTTTCTTCAATGGTATGAATAACTTTAAACTTGGCTCTATTTATATTTTTATATGAAATAATAATTTGATACCAACAATAACAAATAGCAATACCGACGAAGGGGGCGAAAATAAAAATAACAGAATTATTGTCGGTTAAATTTTTTGTTTCTAAATAACCGAGTACCCCGATGATGGCGGTATTGAGTCCCAAGAAAAAATCGTTTGATTTATTACCCCGATCGTTTGTACTATTATAAATATGAAGATACATTCGATATTGTTCAAGATAGTGATTTTCGTAATTACTATCTTCATCTTTCTTTTTATCGTCAGTATAATTATTTACTCTTGAATACAATAAACTATCGATTTTATCTTTATCCATTTATTTTATTTATTAATTAATAATGGTAATTCGTAAAGAGATGTTTTGCCAGTCAAAATCTTGTATAAGTTTTCAATAAAATCTCCACCCGCATAACCGACAATGATAGCGATAGCTGGAGTAATAGCTGGTAGACCAAGGAAAGTTATACCTAAATCTTTTGTGACCCAAGAGGCCACTAAGCCAACTAATCCCGAGATACCGACACTTAAAAGAAAATAGTTAAATAAAAAAGCGGTATTTTTATATGAACTGCGATATTTTAAATAACCGACAAGCCCACGAATAAATCCACCCATAAACCCCATAAATAAAATTGTAGACATATATTTATATATTAAGTTTTTCTAATACTATTATTTTACCACTAATAATTATATATACAAGATTAACTATAAATAAAACCCCTTGCGGGGTTTTATTTATTCAATATTTATTTATTTAATTCTGCTCGAGTAAGTGGACCTACAACTCCGTCTGCAACTAACAATTTGGCTGTTTGGAAATCTTTAACAGCTTGAAGTGTTAAAGGACCAAAGTACCCAGTTGGAGCGGCAATTTTAAGGTATCCATCGGCGATTAATCTCTTGTGAAGTTCTGTGACTTCATTGCCTCTTGAACCTAATTTAAGTGGAAGGGTGAAAATAAATTTTTCTGCACCGAGAACTCGTCCTTCTCCTGCATTTGGAGTAATCAATCTTGATATATAACTTCCAGACGAAGAACTAGGGCGTCTAATAACATTCACTGTTCTTGTTGCAGTCGCTGTATTATTAGCGCTATCTTTTGCGGTATAAGTGATTGTGTATACATCTATTGTTGATGTATTAACTGGATTTACTGTAGTTACGAATACGGCACCATTAACATTGTCAGTAGCAGTCGCGCCTGCATCTTCATAACTCTCATTTCGATAAATAGTTACAGGGTTATTACCATTTAGAGTAATCACTGGAGCTGTTGTATCTAAAACAACAGGACTGACAACTGCAACCACAACTGATGTTTCATATTTGTTTTCAGCATCACTAACTACAATTTCATATTTACCTTCTTTAACTTCCTTAGTGTCCCAAGTTCCAACTAGACATTTTGCTTCGTTGCACTCAACTTTTTCAAAATTATAGAATAAGTCTTGATTTTCCAAAAATACTGCTTTTCCAACTAAGACTAATGGTTTGACTGTTGGGGTGTCTTTTACGCTACTTACTATTGAAGGAGTGGAAAGATTAATATTAGCGACTATTAATTCAATTTTATCACCGAGGGTTATTTCCATACCATCTTTAGGTGAAATGATTTTAAATGTTGGTTCCACCTTTAAATCAATTTTTTCTTCTTCGACTATGTCCGCAGTTGCACTGACAGCATCCGTGGCAAATGCACTATTTGTAAAAAGTAAAAAACCAAAAACAATTAAACTAAAACTTGTTAAAATTATTTTTTTCATATTATTATAAAATTATTGATAATTAAGCAATCGACTAAAATAAACTTATTTATTATTGTGGCATTATACTTGATTTAATCAAATAAGTCAAGGTAAAAGTGGATATCTTGTTGATAACTATAAGCTCTTATTATATTTTAAGTGTATTATTGACAACAGAAGACCTTTTTAAATATTGTATTCTTTTGTTTTCTTCAAATTTCTCAATAGCATAGCGAAGCATGGTGCGAGGCATTTGAGATTTATATCGATCTAAAAATGAAGTTAAATCTTTCTCGTCTACTCTTTTGCCAACTTCCCTCAACATCCAGCCACAAGCTTTATGAATTAAATCGTGCTGATCTTTCATTAGGATTTTTACTATTTCAAGAGTTAATTTTGATTCACCTTTATAGATAAAAGCAAAAGTTGAAATAATTGATATGCGTTTTTCCCAAAGATTTTTTGATTTAGCTAATTTTATCAGAATGTTTCCTTGAGAAGTTTTTTTAAGAATCGTTCTTGAGTATAAATAATCTCCAACGATATAATGAGCCGATAAATCAACCAAATCCCAATTATTAATATATTTAGTATTTTTTAAATAAAAATCGACAATTTCTTTCTTTTTAGCTAGGCCTTGTTTAGCTGAAACACCAATGTCGATTTGGCGGTATTTTTGAACTAAAATTAAAAGAGCGATGAGTCTAACTTCGTGATATTTATTTTGTAAAAGTTTTTGTATTTCTTTTAATGGTAAGTCTGTATATTTTTTAGCTATCATTCTTGAGACCGGCACCGTAATACCCAAAAACAAATCCCCTTCACCATATTCTCCTTTTCCTGTTTTAAAAAACCGCGCCAAAATTTTAGCTTTATCGCTATTAGCTTTTTGTTTTATTTCATTTATTACCGTTGGCATAATAGATATTTTATCATACCCAATGATATATATGAATTTTTGACATATAATTTCAATGAGCATATTATATAAGTAAATCCCACCTTAATAGTTTAAAGGAAGAACAGCGGTTGCAAAACCGTAACGCTCGTTAGACTCGAGATAGCATATATGGATTATTAGATGATTCTTCAAGAACAGCTGAGGATGCAAGTGTTTAATTTTCTGTGTATGCGGAGAGGAAGGGGTTTATTTTTTTATCCCCAATTTTTTAAAAGCTGTTTGTATTTTTGCAAACAGCTTTTTCTTTTTACCCTAGCGAGGACATTAGTAGTGGTTTATTGATTTATATCCATAAAAATGTATAATTTAGAAAATTTGAAAATATGGAAAAGATTAATAACGGAATGGTCGTCATAATTATCTTGATTGTTGGATTTTTAATTTATCATCTTTGGGGTGTTTTTGGTTATTTTTTAGAAAAGCCAATTTCCACAATCAAAAAAATCAGTATTAGAAAACTCTTCTCCGCCATTAAATTGGATTTATCAGAAAAGTATATGAAGTGTCTATTGATGCTTGGGTTTACACTTTTTATTCTTGAAATATGTATTCTAGGAATTTTTGCAAAGATTGTATCACTTTGCAAAGATAAAATAGAAACTGAAGTCCAGGATCACTGGTAATGAACACTTAAAATTCCCCGAATAATATTCGGGTTTTTTATTTGACGAAATGTCATATAAGTTATATAGTTTAACTAAATTTGAAATAAAATATAACCTTAAAAACCTCATAAGCCATGACAAATTCAACTTATCGTTGGGAAAAAAGAAAAAGGAATCTTTGGCGCATCTTTTACTATCTCCTAACTGTGTTAGGAATTATAATTGTTTTCCCAGCATCCTTAATAATTGTGAAAGTAATCGTAGCGCCAATTTTAATCTTATTTTTACTGAAAATAATTAGCAAGAAACAATTATCAAAAATTTTTAATTTTTTTGCAATTATAACTCGCTTATTATTCGAACTAATATTGTTCATTTTCCCTATTCGTGAACCAGTTAGAAAAGCTTGGAAATTTTTACGGAAAATATTCAGAGGTGAGGATGTAATGGTTAATGGATTAGTTTTGGTAATTCATGAATGTGATAAATATACTTATCAGCTGAGCAATGAATCAAGCATTGTTTCTTATGGTGATTATATTTTAAATAAATGTTGTATTGTAAAAATGCAAGATTTAACCCTAAGTCCTAAGCCTATCTATATTGAAATTGATGTACCATTGAAAGAGCTAAGAAATAATTTAAATTTAACCGTTTTTTCAAAATGCATAATTAAATGTAAAAGATGGAAAGATTATTTTCGATTTGAAGAAATTATAAATATCAAACAACATCAAACACTTCAATATGAGAAATTTGAGATGGTTTCGTAGCCAGATTATTTCGATCTTACATGTTTTATTTTGGTTAACAAAAAATCCCTTGGGTTTTTTACCAAAAAATAAAATATAGGTTAGTAGAAAATAAAAAAGCCGCTGATCCTTTTGGGGATCCAGCGGCTTTTATTTTTACTTGTTATTAAAAAATTCTTTTGGATTAATATATACAATGATGTTAATATTAATTTCTAAATATTTTTCCTGAAGAATAATATTCATCACCTCGATATCCTCTTTAAAAATATTATTATCTAAGCATATTTTCCTAATCATTTCCATGACATAAACATGCAGATAATTGTGTTTACGTTTTTTATATACTTGACTATTTTTAATTAATAGGACACGAACATATTGGAAATAATGATTAAAAGTCATTGTTTTGAAGTCGAACTTTTTCATCCAATGTTTTTGAAAATCTTCAAAATTTTTTCTTTGCTCAGTAGTGATGAGCAGGTCAAAGATCACGGTGTTTAAATCCATTTCAGCCATTTTGTAATTATTTATGGTTTATAAATATTTTTATCTTATTATAATGCATTTAAACAGAAAGTCAAGGGAATAAAAAAGTCCGCCGGATGAAAATCCAGCGGCTTTTATTTTTCACTACATTTTTTCTTTCAAGAATTGAAACGCAGGAATGTTTTAAATTCTAAAATACAGATACCGCCAATGATCAACAGTATAATAACGAGATGAAGAATTTTTCCATCTGTGTAAAAACTGTTGGCTGCAAGAGCCCAGCAAGGCAGAGTTAGCGCAAGTATGATGGCCGCTGTATTCAAAAATATTTTTTTAAAAAAACTTGCAACTGATAAGCAAGCAAAAACTATTTTAACCACCCAGTTGAGTAGTTTGTTTTCAAGAAAAAAATATAATTTTTTCATTACGACAGTTTTTATTGGTTTAGTCAATTATAACATAGAATCAACGAGAAAGTCAATAGCAAAAAACCTTACAAAATAAGGCTTTTTAGGAATGAGAAATATTTTTTGGTCTATTTCCGATATTTTTTAGTTCTCCATTTATCGGCGATTTTTACGCGATTGAGTGAACGTTCAAGTTCTGTTTCAAAGTGTTCAAAGTCTACTATTTCATTATTTTCAGCTTGTTTTCTTAGAAGCTCAGCTTTGGCTTTGGCCTTTTCAATTTCTGAATCTGAAATAAGAGAGACATGTTCAGCAAAATCAGCCAAGATTGTGACTTCGGTTATGTCATTTAATTTTTTTGTTTCAACAAAACCTCCGACTACTTCCATTGGTATATGTTCCCCATCTGAAATGGCGACAATATCGCCCGAGGCAATAGTGGCAATAAGAGGCACATGGTCAGGCAAAATGGTAATCTCCCCTTCGGTTGTCGGAACTGTAACTGAATCAACCAATTCCTCAAGAATTAATTTTTCTGGTGTGACAATTTTAAGTTGTAATTTTTTTGACATAATTAATAATTAATGATATTTTTAATTTAAATATAACTCTTATGAAAACACATTCAGGATCGTTTGCCGTTGCTGCTGCCTGTATAATTGGAGGATTAATTTATATAGAGGGTAATAAGCCAATTTTTGGGATAGTTGTCTCAATATGTATTATTCTACTCTATATATTATTACACTCTTCCTCAAAAGAACATTCGCAGTAAAACTTATGCATTAAATTTAGAGAGAGTAATTTATGATTATTCTCTCTTTTTAATTATATCGCACCACGCATGTAAAAATCATTCTCTGGCAAGGCATCATGCTTTCCTTCAAGAATTTCTTTGAATGATCTGATCGTCTCTGCAAGTGGAACGTATTCCCCTTTTCGGCCAGTAAATTGCTCAGCCACGAAGTTTGGTTGTGAAAGGAATTTTTGAATCTTTCTTGCTCTCTGGACGAGTTCTTTGTCGGAATCTGAAAGTTCTTCCATACCAAGGATGGCAATGATGTCTTGTAAGTCTTTATAACGTTGTAAGACACGTTGTACTTCACGAGCAACTTCATAGTGATCTTTTCCAACAATGTTTGGATCAAGAATTGTTGAAGATGAATCAAGAGGATCAACGGCTGGATAAATTCCAAGTTCCGATAACGATCGGTTAAGCACCACAGTAGAGTCTAAGTGTGAGAATGTTGTGGCAGGTGCTGGGTCGGTTAAGTCGTCGGCTGGCACGTAGACGGCTTGGACGGAAGTCACTGAACCTTTATCGGTTGAAGTAATTCTTTCTTGCAAATTTCCCATTTCTGTGGCTAGGGTTGGTTGATATCCAACAGCTGATGGAATACGTCCAAGTAAAGCGGACACCTCAGAGCCGGCTTGAGTAAAGCGGAAAATGTTATCAATGA